>NZ_JBHVET010000264.1:0-10316 GCF_042802135.1 Kitasatospora sp. NPDC057512 | reverse complement strand
CACCATGCCGGTCCGCCCGCCGCCTCGCCCGGTTGGCGGGCGGGGACGGCGGGCGGCACTGGCGGGCGGCGAAGGCGACGGCGACGAAGGGGCGGGGCGGCTCAGGCCGGCTCGGGCGGCCACGGGCCGTGCGCCGCCACCTGGGCGCGCAGTCCGCGCAGCGCCCGGGCGGAGGCGATCCCGACCGCGCCGGTGACCAGGCCGTCCCGGACGCAGACGGCGGCGAAGCGGTGCTCGGCCAGGCTGCCGTCCACCACCTCGAACCGCTCGGCGTCGCCGGGCCGGCCGAACACCTGGACCCGCAGCCCGTACTGGTCGGTCCACAGGTACGGGACCGGCCGGTAGGCCTGCCGTTCGCCGTCCGGGCCGGCCAGCAGGTTCCGGGCCGCGTGCATGGCCTGCTCGGTGGCGTTGGTGCGCTGTTCGAGCCGGTGGTGGCGGCCGGTGCGCGGGTCGGGCCAGGAGGCGGCGTCCCCGGCCGCCCAGACGCCGGGGCCGGCGGCGCAGTAGGCGTCGCAGACCACGCCGTCGTCCAGCGGGACGCCGCTGCCGGCCAGCCACTCGGTGGCCGGCTCGGAGCCGACGGCCATCAGCACGGCGTCGGCTGCCAGTTCGGAGCCGTCGGCGAGCCGGACGCCGACGGCCCGGCCGCGTCGTTCGAGCAGCCCGGTGGCCACGCCCCGGTGCAGCCGCACCCCGTGCTCGCGGTGCAGGCCGGTCAGCAGCGCGGCCGTCTCGGTGCCCAGGACGGCGGCCAGCGGCGTGGCGGTGGAGGTCAGCCAGGTCACCTCGGCGCCGAGCCCGACGGCGGTGGCCGCCGCCTCGGCGCCGAGCAGCCCGCCGCCGACCACCAACAGCCGTACGCCCGCGCGCAGTTCCTCGCGCAGGGCGAGGGCGTCGGCGAGGGTGCGCAGCACGTGCGCCCCGGGCCGCGGCGCGTCGGCGCCCGGGAGCCGGCGCGGGCGGACCCCGGTGGCCACGATGACGGCCTCGCAGCGCACCCGGCCGCCGTCGGAGAGCCGGACGGTCCGCTCCCGGCGGTCCAGCCGCTCGGCCCGGACCCCGAGGCGCAGGTCGAGCCGGAGCTCCTCCAGCGCCTCGGGGCCGCGCAGGGCCAGGCGATCGGGCTGCCACTCCCCGCCGAGCAGGTGCTTGGACAGCGGCGGCCGGTCGTACGGCGCCTCGGGCTCGGCCCCGATGAGGGTGAGGCGGCCGTCGTAGCCGGCGCGGCGCAGCGCCTCGGCGGCGTGCAGTCCGGCCGCGCCGGCGCCGACCACGGCCACGTCCCGCAGTGCGGTCACGCCTGGTCCAGACTGATCGCCGCGGCCGGGCAGACCGCGGCGGCGTCCCGGACGGCCTGGTGGAGCTCGGCGGGCGGTCGTGCGTCGAGCAGGACGACGATGCCGTCCTCGTCGCGCTGGTCGAAGACGTCGGGGGCGGCGAGCACGCAGTGCCCGGCGCCGCAGCACTTCTCCTGGTCGATCCGGACGAGCATGGTCTTCCTTTCGGAACGGGTGCCCCGTGGCGTGAACTCCGGTGCGGGGCAGGTGGGTTGGTGTGCCTGTGGGGGTTCTTGGGGGAGCCCGGGTCACCAGGCGACCGGCAGCTCGTGGACGCCGTAGATGAGCATCTCGCCGCGGAAGTGGACCTCCTCGAACGGCACGGTCAGGCGCAGTTCGGGCAGTCTGCGCAGGATGGTGGCCAGTGCGATCTGCAACTCCAGGCGGGCGAGCGGCTGTCCCAGGCACTGGTGGGCGCCGAAGCCGAAGGCCAGGTGGCGGCGGGCGTCGCGGGTCAGGTCGAGCTCGTCGCCGCCGGGGAACTCCCGCTCGTCCCGGTTGGCGGTGTTGACCATGCAGATGACGCCCTCGCCCGCCGCGATCCGCACGTCGCCCAGGTCGACGTCCTCGGCGGCGACCCGGGTCACGCCGGAGTGCACGATGCTCAGGTAGCGCAGCAGCTCCTCGACCGCGCCGGGCACGGACTCGGGGTGCTCGCGCAGGTGGGCGAGCTGCTCGGGGTTGCGCAGCAGGGCGAGCACGGAGAGCGCGGTCATGTTCGCCGTGGTCTCGTGTCCGGCGATCAGCAGCAGCCGGCCCATGTCGCCGATCTGCTCGGTGCTCAGCTCGCCGCGCTCCACCAGGCGGCTGAGGATGCCGTCGTCGGGGTCGGTGCGCTTGGTCTCGGTGAGCCCGACCAGGTAGTCGACCAGCTTGGCCTGGGCGTCGGCGACGTCCTCGGCGCTGGAGTCGCGGCGCAGCAGGACGCGGCTGCACTCCTGGAAGAAGTCGTGGTCCTGATAGGGGACGCCGAGCAGCAGGCAGATCACCAGGGACGGCAGCGGCAGGGCGAACTCGTGGACGAGGTCGGCGCCGGAGCGCCCCTCGGTCATCCGGTCCAGCAGCTCGTCGGCGATCCGCTGGATCTCCGGGCGCAGCGCCTCGACCTTCTTGATCATGAACTCGCCGGTCAGCATCCGCCGGAAGTGGGTGTGCTCCGGGGCGTCCATCCGGATGATGGTCGGCCGCCCGGTGTTCAGCTGCCGGGCGCCCGCGCTGATGAACGGGAAGCCGGGCCGGGTGGAGTCGGAGCTGAACCGGGCGTCGGAGAGGACGGCCCTGACGTCCTCGTGACGGGTGACCAGCCAGCTGGTGGAGCCGTCCCACAGGGTGACCCGGCTGACCGGCTCCTCCTGCCGGGCCTGGTCGTAGGCGGGCGGCGGGGCGAACGGGCAGGTGCCGCGGGCGGCGGGGTGGGTGAAGCGGGGGGTCTTCTGGGCGGTGGCCATCGGTGGATCCCCTTCCGGAGTCGAGCCGTGGGCACCTAGTTACGTGCCCAAAGCAACTAACTGAACGTCACGCTAACTCGCGTTCCGTGGTGGCGGAAGGGCGGATCGGGTGACGGCCGAATCTGTCCGAAATCCGGCACCGGCTCCCCGCCCCGGCCGCCGCCCGTACCGGATCGCTACAGTTCCCCCATGTCGGACGAAGAAGACGCCGAAGACGACCGGACCACCGCCTGCGGGCCGCAGGGCCCGAACGGCCTGGACGGCCTGGAGGACGTCCTGGCCACCCTGGCCTACCTGCTGACACGGTCACAGGAGCACGAGCGCCGCACCGCCAAGGCCGGCATCACCGCCGCCCGCTCGGACGTCTACCTGCTGCGCGCGCTCGCCGAACGCGCGGAGGCCAGCCGGGTGAGCGACCTGGCCGACCGCCTGATGGTCAAACCCTCCCACGTCACCCGCCAGATCGACCGCCTCCAGGGCCAGCAGCTGGTGGAACGCAGCCAGGACGCGCAGGACCGGCGGGCCCGCCAGGTGGCCATCACCCCCGGCGGACGGGAGGTGCTGGACCGTCTGAAACAGGCCAACATCATCGGACTCGCCGACGCGCTGGACGGAGTCCCCGAGGCGGACGTCGTCACCACCGCCACCGTGCTGCGCCACCTCATCGACCGGTACGTGCACCGGGTGCGCGCCACGGGAGCCGACGAGGACCCGCTCCCGGACCGGACGGACGGCGCCGCCGGCGCACCGGGTCCGGCCGCGGGGGCCAGAACCGCCGCGTACCAAGGCGGTTGAGCCGGGGGAGCGCCCGGGTACGTCCCCCGGCATGTCGGACGAGAAGAACCGCGCCGTGGCCGAGGCGATCCTCCCGCTGGTCGGCGGCGCCGCCAACATCCGCTCGGTCGCCCACTGCATGACCCGGCTGCGGCTGGGCCTGGCGGACCGATCCCTGGTCGACACCGAGGCGCTCCGGGCGCTGCCGGAGGTCCTGGGCACGGTCGAGGACGACACCTACCAGATCGTGCTCGGGCCCGCCGCCGTCGCCGGGGTCACCGCGCGGCTGCGCCTGCTCCTGGAGCCCCCAGGCCCGCGGGACGGGGCGGCCGGGCCGGCCGCCGCCCCCACCGGCGCCGCCCCCACCGCGGAGGACCTGGCCGGGCACGGCGAGCGCATCCGGGCCCAGGCCCGGGTGCGCAACGCCACCCCGGTGAAGCTGGCGCTGCGCCGGATCGCCGACATCTTCGTCCCGCTGATCCCCGCCCTGATCGGCTGCGGGATCGTCGCCGGCCTCTCCGGGGCCCTCGCCAACCTCGACTGGGCACCGGCGCTGGTCACCGCCCTGGGCCCGGTCTCCTCTGGGTTCATGTCCCTGATCGCCGTCTTCGTCGGCTACAACACGGCCAAGGAGTTCGGCGGCACGCCCGTGCTCGGCGGCGCGGTGGCCAGCGTGATCGTCTACGCCGGGGTCGCCAAGGTGGAGGCCTTCGGCCACCACCTGACGCCCGGCCAGGGCGGGGTGGTCGGCGCCCTCGGCGCCGCGCTGCTGGCCGTCCACCTGGAGCGCTGGACCCGCCGCCTGGTGCCCGCTGCCCTGGACGTCCTGGTCACCCCCACCGTCACCGTCCTGCTCGGCGGGCTGGCCGCGCTGTTCGGCCTGATGTACGTCGCCGGGGAGGTCTCCACCGCCATCGGCCACGCCGCCACCTGGCTGCTCGCCCACGGCGGCCTGCTCGCCGGACTCGTGCTCGGCGGCCTCTTCCTGCCGCTGGTGATGCTCGGCCTGCACCAGGCGCTGATCCCGATCCACACCACCCTGATCCAGCAGCAGGGCTCCACCGTCCTGCTGCCGATCCTCGCCATGGCCGGCGCCGGACAGGTCGGCTGCGCGGTGGCGGTCTACCTGAGACTGCGCCACAACGCCTCGATCCGGGCCACCATCAGGTCCGCGCTCCCGGCCGGCCTGCTCGGCGTCGGCGAGCCCCTGGTCTACGGCGTCACCCTGCCGCTGGGGCGCCCCTTCGTCACCGCCTGCGTCGGCGGCGCGGCCGGCGGCGCCTTCATCGGGGTGGCCGGACAGCTCGGCGACGCCGTCGGTTCCACCGCCATCGGCCCCTCCGGCTGGGCCCTGTTCCCGCTCCTGGCCGGCCCGCACGGACTCCTCGCGAGCGCCGCCGTCTACGGCGGCGGGCTGCTGACCGGCTACCTCGCGGGCTTCCTCGCCACCTGGTTCTTCGGCTTCACCCGCGAGACCCTCGCCGAGTACAACGCCGTTGCCCCGGAGGGGGGTTCGGAGTAGCCGCCGGGCCGCCGTCGGTGGTGGTGAGGGTGACGCGGCGGGATCCGGCCGCGCGCACGGCGTTCTCCGCGCGCACGGCGTAATCCGCGTTCACGGCGCCGTCCGTTCGAGCGCGGCGGCCAGGTCGGCCGCCGGGTCGCCGGTCACCCGCAGGCCGAACCGCTTCACCAGTTCGTCGACCAGGGCGGGGGTCAGGAAGCCGGGCAGCGAGGGGCCGAGGTGGATGTCGCGGATGCCCACCGCGAGCAGGGTGAGCAGCACCGCGACGGCCTTCTGCTCGGTCCAGGACAGCGCCAGGGTGAGCGGCAGGTCGTCGATGTCGCACTCGAGGGCGTCGGCGAGCGCGGTGGCGATCCGGATGGCGGAGTAGGCGTCGTTGCACTGGCCGAGGTCGAGCAGCCGGGGGAGGCCCGCGATCTCGCCGAAGTCGTGCCGGTTGAAGCGGTACTTGGCGCAGCCGAGGGTGAGCACCAGGCTGTCGCGGGGCGCGCCGAGGGCGAAGTCGGTGTAGTAGTCGCGGCCGGGGGTGGGGCCGTCGCAGCCGCCGATCAGGAAGAAGTGCCGGATGTCGCCCCGCCGCACCGCGTGGACGACCTGGTCGGCGACCGCGAGCACGGCGTCCCGGCCGAAGCCGACGGTGACGGCCTCCTCCGCGGCGGCGGTCTCCGGGAACCCGGGCAGGGCGTGGGCGGCCTGGATCAGCGGGCGGAAGTCGTGGTCGGCGAGGTGCCGGACGCCGGGCCAGCCGACCGGCCCGGCGGTGAAGATCCGGCGGCGGTAGGCGGCGTGCGGTTCGATGACGCAGTTGGAGGTCATCAGGACCGGGCCGGGGAAGGCGGCGAAGTCCCGCTGCTGGTCCTGCCAGGCGCCGCCGTAGTTGCCGGCCAGGTGCGGGTGGGCCCTGAGCAGCGGGTAGGCGTGGGCGGGGAGCATCTCGCCGTGGGTGTAGACGTTGATGCCCTGGCCCCGGGTCTGCACCAGGAGGGCCTCCAGGTCCCGCAGGTCGTGGCCGCTGACCAGGACCGCCTTTCCGGCGACCGGGGTGGTGCGGACGGCGGTGGGCCGCTGGGGTCCGTAGGTGCCGGTGTTGGCGGCGTCGAGCAGTTCGATCGCCGCGAGGTTGAGCCGGCCGAGGCCGACGGCGCGCTCCAGCAGCTCGGCGGGGTCGGTCGGCTCGCCGGCCAGGTAGGCGAGGGCGTCCTCGACGCCGCCGAGCACCTCGGCGCTGCGGCGGCCGAGCACGTCGGCGTGGTGGGCGTAGGCGCAGATGCCCTTGAGCGCGTAGAGGTGGAGCGAGCGGAGCCCGACCACCTCCGGCCCGACCAGGGGGAGCCCGATGTCCACCCGGACGCCCGACGCCTGGCCGACCAGGGCGCCGGGGGCCGCGGCCGGGGTCCAGGCGGCCGGGCCGGTGAGCGTCTCCGGCTGCTGTCCGGCGGCGCGCGCGGCCCGCTCGTACCGGTCCCTGGCCCGGTTCCTGACGCCGACGGCCAGCTGGATCAGGGCGGCGAAGCGGGTGGGGTTGACGTTGACGTTGGTGAGCGTGGTGAAGAGCGCGTACAGGACGAAGGCCGCCGCCTCGTCGTCCGGGTCGCCGAGGGCGCGCGCCTTGGCGGCGTACTGGGAGATGCCCTTGACCGCGTGGACCAGCAGGTCCTGGAGGTCCGAGGTGGGGGAGTCCTTGCCGCAGTTGCCGATCGGACCGGCGCAGCCGGGGGTGGCGCCGGTGCGGTCGGTCTGTTCGCACTGGTAGCAGAACATGCGGGTCCTCCGGGGACTCGTGGTGCCGTTCGGTGGCGGCGGGCGGACGGGGCCTCGACGAGTCCAGGATGGGGCGGCCGTTGACGGCGCATCAGGGCCGGAGGGCCCCAATCCGGGGTCGGGAGACCCAGCCGCCCGGCGTCCGCCGCGTCCGATCGGGTGTACGTATGCGGCGTTCAGACGAAACGGCTGGGGGGTCACCGCTGCTCGGGGCTCCGACGAGAACACTCCGAGGGCTGTTGTTCGGTTCATATGAGGAAAGGACTGTGGTGAAGCCCAGTCAGAATCAGGCGACCGCCGTCGGCTGGAGACGAAGGCTCGGCAGGGTGATGGGATCCGCCCTGGCCCTGACGCTCGTCCCCTTCGGCATGTCGCTCATCGCACCGTCGGCCGCCCAGGCGGCCGGCCTGCCGGGCGGCCTGGGGCCCTGCCTGGGCGCGGACTGTCCGGCGACGTTCCCCCCGGTCAACAACGGTCCCTTCGCGGGCCGCGACGCCGGGGTGAACATCTTCGTCGGCGGCGACTTCAACGTCCGGGGGTCGGCCGCGGAGGCCGAGGGGCACGTGGTGACCCTCGGCTCCTTCGACATGAGCAAGGCCGCCGGGGTCAGCTCGGTGTACAACATCGGCATCGTCGGCGTCGGCTCGCGCGTTCCCCCGCCGAACGGCGCGGACTTCCTCACCGCCGGCGGCAACGTCACCGTGGCCCCGGGGCAGTCGCTCCTGGCCGAGGGCGGCGTCGTCCGCTACGCGGGCACCACCACGGGCACCGTCACCGGCACGAAGGTCCACGACCCGCAGGCGGTGGCCGCCTACGCGCCGCTGCGCGGCCAGCTGCAGACGGCCAGCGCGTGCTACGCCGGGACCGGCACCCCCCGCCCGGCCACCGGAACCGCCGTCAACCAGGGGTACCAGACCCTGTTCACCGGCGACGGCACCTCCGCCCTCCAGGTCTTCAACGTCGACTTCGACATCGTCGGCCGCGGCGGCGGGACCCAGGGGGTCGCCTTCGCCGGCATCCCCGCGAACGCGACCGTCCTCGTCAACCTCGTCGGCGACGCCCGCACCATCAACACCTACAGCGGCAGCCTCGCGGACACCGACCCGTGGAACCAGCTGCGCGAGCGACTGCTGTGGAACTTCCCCACCGCGACGACCGTCACCCTGACCGGCTCGGGGCAGTTCCAGGGCAGCGTGCTGGTCGGCAACCCGGCCAGCACCGCCACGATGAACCTGCCCGGCCTGAACGGACGGTTCTTCACCACCGGCTCGCTGCTGCACAACTCCGGTCTGGGCATGACCGGGACCGAGTTCCACGCCTACCCCTTCAACGGCGACCTCCCGGAGTGCGGCAACCCGCCGGCCCCCACCGCCTCGACCAGCGTGACCAAGGTCGACTCCGCCACCGGGCAGCCCCTGGCGGGCGCCACCTTCCAGCTGTGGAAGGAGAGCAACGGCGTCGCGGGCCTGCAGACCACCGGCACCACCCCGGACACCAAGGTGGGCGCCCCCTGCACCACCAGGGGCAACGGCGTCTGCTCCACGGCGGACCTCCCGCTGGGCACCTACTACTGGGAGGAGACGACGCCGCCGCCCGGGTACGACCTGCCCCAGCCGCCGGTGACGACCGTGGTCCTCGGCACGAACGGGCAGACCGTCCCGGTCACCGTCCAGGACACCCAGAGCCCGGTCGTCGAGACCGGGTCCACCAGCGTGACCAAGGTCGACTCGGCCACCTCGCGGCCGCTGGCGGGGGCGACATTCCAGCTGTGGCACGAGACCAACGGCGTGGCGGGCCTGCAGACCGCCGGGGCCACCCCGGACACCGCGGTCGGCTCCCCGTGCGTCACGCCCGCGTCGGGTGTCTGCTCGGCGTCCGGCCTCCCGCTGGGCACGTACTACTGGCAGGAGACGGCGGCTCCGCCCGGGTACGACCTGCCCGGGCTCAACGTGACCACGGTCGTGCTGAACACCAACGGGCAGAGCGCCCCGGTCACCGTCGCCGACACCCCGGCCGCCGCGCCGACCGCCTCGACCAGCGTGACCAAGGTCGACTCCGACAGCGGGCAGCCCCTGGCGGGGGCGACCTTCCAGTTGTGGCGTGAGACCAACGGCGTGGCGGGTCTGCAGACGTCCGGGGCCACCCCGGACACGGCGGTCGGCTCCCCGTGCGTGACCCCGGCGTCCGGTGTCTGCTCGGCGTCCGGCCTCCCGCTGGACACGTACTACTGGCAGGAGGTCTCGGCGCCCGACGGGTACGACCTGCCCGACCTCAACGTGAACACCGTGGTGCTGGACGCGAACGGGAAGAACGTCGTGGTCACCGTCGCCGACGCCAAGACCATCGCCTCCACCGGGTCCACCTCCGTCACCAAGACCGACGCCGCCACCGGGCAGCCCCTGGCGGGGGCGACCTTCCAGCTGTGGCACGAGACCAACGGCGTGGCCGGTCTGCAGACCACGGGGGCCAATCCCGACACGGCCGTGGGCTCCCCGTGCGTCACGCCCGCGTCGGGCGTCTGCTCGGCGTCCGGCCTTCCGCTGGGCACGTACTACTGGCAGGAGACGGCGCCGCCGCCCGGGTACGACCTGCCGCAGTCCGCGGTGACGACCGTCGTCCTCGACACCAACGGGCAGGACATCCAGCTCCCCGTCCAGGACACCCACACGACCGCCCCGAGCGGGTCCACCTCCGTCAAGAAGATCGACGCCACCACCGGGCAGCCCCTGGCGGGGGCGACCTTCCAGCTGTGGCACGAGACCAACGGCGTTCCGGGGCTGCAGGCCACCGGCCCGAATCCGGACACGGCGGTGGGCTCCCCGTGCGTCACCCCGGCCACGGGCGTCTGCTCGGCGGACAACCTTCCGCTGGGTACCTACTACTGGCAGGAGACGGCGGCGCCGCCCGGGTACGACCTGCCGCAGTCCGCGGTGACGACCGTCGTCATCGACCTGGGCCGGCAGAACGTCCAGGTCCCCGTCCAGGACACGCAGACGCCGACCACCCCGAGCGGCTCCACCTCCGTCCAGAAGGTCGACGCCGACAGCGGGCAGCCGCTGGCGGGCGCCGTCTTCCAACTGTGGCGGGAGAGCAACGGCGTCGCCGGGCTGCAGACCACGGGGGACAACCCCGACACCGCCGTCGGCCCGCCGTGCACGACCCCCGCGTCGGGCGTCTGCTCGGCGGATCACCTTCCGCTGGGCACCTACTACTGGCAGGAGGTCTCCGCACCCGAGGGCTACAACCTGTCGCGGCCCTCGGTGACCAGGGTCGAGCTGACCGGGGACCACCCGTGCGTGACGGTCACGGTCAAGGACAGCAAGTGTCCGCCGCCGCCGTGCCCGCCCACCCCCTGCCCGCCGGGCGACGAGTGGAGTCCGTACGTGCGCTTCACGCCCGTGCCGGGCTTCCTCTGGGGCGCCAACGCCTGACCGCCTGACCGCCTGACCGCCTGACCGGGCCGTGCCCGCC
>NZ_JBHVET010000263.1:0-10352 GCF_042802135.1 Kitasatospora sp. NPDC057512 | reverse complement strand
ACTCCTGGTGGCTCAGTGGGGTGTTGGGCTATCGCGGGGTTCAGGGGGCATCGGGGGTGGCAGGGGCGGCGGGCGCGGCGGGGCCGGCGAGGTCGAGTTCGGCCCAGACGGTCTTGGAGTTGGGGTGGCGGGGGATGGTGCCCCAGCGGTGGCTGAGGGCGTCGATGAGGGTGAGGCCGCGTCCGGTCTGGGCGTTGGGGGTGTGGACGGTGGGGAGGACGGGGAGTCTGTCACCCCGGGGGTCGCTGATCTCGATGCGAAGGGTGGTGCCCCGGCGCACGGAGGTGGTGAGGGAGAGGTGAAGCTCGAACCCGCGCCCCGGAACGCGTCCGTGCGTGATCGCGTTGGCGGCCAGCTCCGTGACGATCAGCAGCGCGCAGTGGAACGGCTCGGTGTGCGTGGAGTCCAGCCCCCAGTGGGCGAGTTGACGCCTCGCCAGGCGCCGGCAGATGGCGGCGCCCTTGGGGGTGGCGGCGAGGAGGGCGGTGCGGGAGTGGGGGTTGTCGAGGGGGATTTCGGTCGTCATGGGAGTTAAGCGTGACGGGACGGAAGTACCCTGGCCAGGAACCTGGCGAGCACGGAGAGTGCTTGTACGGACACAGGAGGCCGACGCGTCGGTCGGCTCGGATCAATCGGTCGCAAGGGCGGGTGGTACTCATGTCTGGCGTCGAGCGCACGGTGTTCGATGACGGCGAAACGGTGGAGAACTCGGACGGGGTCGCGGAGTTCTACAGCGCGGTCGGCAAGCTCATCAAGCACTTCCGGGAGCGGGCCGGCATCACGCAGAAGCAGCTGGCGGTCCTGACGGGCTACAGCGAGGACCAGATCGGCATGATGGAGCGCGGGGTCCGGACGGCGAGGATCGAGTTCCTGACGGCGGTGGACCCGATCATCAACGCGGGCGGCGCCCTGAAGGCCGTCGCGGACGACGTGATGAAGGCGAAGGTCCGGATGAGCGAGCGTCATCCGGCCTACTCCAAGGCCTTCACCTCGGAGGAGAACCGGGCCATCGAGATCCACGAGTACGGCACGATGGTGATCCCGGGGCTACTCCAGACCGAGGCGTACATCCGCGCCCTGTACGAGATGCGTCGGCCGATCCTCTCGCCCGAGAAGATCGACGAGTGGGTGGCGGCGCGACTGGCCCGGCAGGAGATCCTGACCCGCTGGCCCCTGCCGGTGGTGACGTGGGTGATCGACGAGAGCGTGCTGCGACGCCCGTTGGGCGGGTGGGACGTGCACAAGGAGCAGCTCCAGCACCTGCTGAAGGTGGGGCAGATGCGGGGCCCCGAACTCCAGGTCATGCCGCTCGACCGGATGAGCCACGCGGGCATGGGCGGCTCGTTCACGCTGCTGACCCCGCCCAACCGACCGCAGATCGGTTACGTCGAGGCGCAGCACGTGAACCGTCTGATCACGGACCCGGTGGTAGTCCGTAATATGGCCGCACGGTACAGCAGTATCCGGGCCCAGGCCCTGGGGCTGAAGGAGTCCCTGGCCCTGATCGAAGCGATTCTGGGAGAGCGGTAGGCATGGCCGAGCTGGCGTGGTTCAAGAGCAGCTACAGCACCAACGAGGGCGCGCAGTGCGTCGAGGTCGCCGAGACCCCCGGCACCGTCCACGTGCGTGACTCCAAGGACAAGACCGGCCCCCAGCTGGCCTTCGAGCCGACCGCCTGGGCGGCCTTCGTGAAGTTCGCCGCCACCACCGAGATCTGACCGACCAGAGCTCCCCTCAAACGGCCCACCGCCTTCCCGGCGGCGGGCCGTTGGCGTTCCCGCAGGCGCCCGACCCCACCCGACAGATCCATTCTGTACGGGTCCGGGCCCGCGTGTATCAGCCGCTGATGCTCTCCTTGCCGTTCTCGATGTGGCCCATGAGGCGGCGCCGATAAGAGGCGTCCTGCTCGACGGTGAGGGTCAGGTCGTACCAGCCCTGGGCGTCATCGGTGCCCCAAGCCACCACGAGCGGCTTCCCGTTCGCGGGAAGGTCGTACTCCTTCGCGGGAACCTTGCTGTACGCGTTCGGCGCCAGCTTCGCCTTGAGGGCCGACGCGCCCCGGTTGGTGATCGACAGCTTCAGCTCCCGGGCGGCCCCGTCCACCGCCGTGGCGACGTCGACCAGCGCCGCGTCGCCGGTAGTCTTGCCCGCGAACTCACGCCGGAAGCCGTTCGGCCCGGTGACGGTGAAGTCGTAGGCGCTGTTCTTCACCGGCACGGCCTCGACGACGGCGCCGAGCACGTCGAAGTGCTGGGGGACGCCGTACTCGCCGGCGTACGGGTAGAGCGCGAGGTGCGCACTGGCCTTGCCGCTGTTGTCCATCCACAGGGAGAACTTCTGCCCGTCGACGTCGAGCGCACCGTAGGCGTCCGGCTGGTAGGGCAGCGGCCGCGCCGGGCGGGGTCCGCTGCCCGTGTACGGGTTCGTGACGGCAGTGGTGCGTTGGAAGTCGAACACCGACGACAGGTCGCCCGCCACGGTGCGACGCCACCGGCTGATGGCCGGCTGGTGCACGCCCAGCCAGTTCTCCAGGAACCGGACCTGCGAGGTGTGGTCGAACACCTGGGAGTTGACGTAGCCGCCGACCGTCCACGGGGACACCGCGATCATCGGCACCCGGACACCCAACCCGATGGGCAGCTTCCCCACGAGCTCGTCGACCCACTGCCCCGCGGGTACCGGCGGCAGGACGTGGTCGAAGAGGCCGCCGTTCTCGTCGTAGCTGATCAACACGACGGTGGAGTCCCATACTTCGGGCTTGGAGGCGATGGCGTCCAGGACCTGGTAGACGATCTGCTGGCCGAACCCCGGGGACGAGTTCCCGGGGTGCTCCGAGTCCCGTGCCGAGGAGACCAGGTACGACACCTGCGGCAGTCTGCCCGCCGCCACGTCGTCCTTGAACGCCTGGACGAAGCCACGGATGTTCTCGACGCCACCCCCGTTCTTACTGGGCCTGTGACGGAACAGTCCGCGCGCGAAGAGGCTCCGATCGGCCTTGGAAAGCTTCTGGACCGAGTCCGCCAAGGCTTTCAGATCATCGTCGCTGATGTCGTCGGGCCCGGGAGGATCCTTGTCCGTCGCCTTGGGGTTGTAGAAGTTGTACAGGCTCGGCTGGGACAGCCCCGCGCCTTCCAGCGCCGCGAGGGCGATCCGCCTGAACTCCTGATGGAACTCCAGGTTGTTGTCGTAGAAGTTGTCCCACTCCTGGTAGACCTGCCAGGACACGCCGTTGGCTTCCAGCAGTTCCGGGTAGCTCGTCCAGTTGTAGGCCCTCGCATCCCTGCTCTTTTCCCTCTCCCGGTCGTGAGCAGCGGATCCGGTCACCCGCCCCCCGTCGGGCTCCCAGCCGCCGAATCCGGAGAAGAGGTAGTTCCGGTTGCTGGTGGTCTCGCCCATCACGGACGAGTGGTAGCCGTCGCAGATGGTGAAGGCGTCCGCCAACTTCCGGTAGAACCTGACCACCTCGGGCTGGTCGTAGTAGCCCATCGTGCTGACATCCTCGGGATGGCCATCAGCCCGCTTGGCCTCGATCCAGCGGTTCCACCATCCCCCGTTCCAGGCGTCGTGGCCGCTGGACCAGTCGTGCTTGATGTCACTGTCGACGTCCGCGCCAGGGACATCCCACTGGTACGGCCCCTTGGACTCCGGCTGCTCCAGGACCGAGGTCTTGCCGTCGGGCAGGAGGACCGTGTTCCGGTCCTCGAACCCCCGCACGCCGGGGGCGCCCTTGCCGAAGTAGTGGTCGAACGAGCGGTTCTCCTGCATCAGGAGGACCACGTGCTTGACCGCATCGAGCCCTCCTTCCGGCGGCTTGCGTTTCATCGCCTCGACCACCGAGGACGGAAGGTCGGGCGGGACCACCTTGTCGGACATTCTCGTCTCCCTGGATGTTCTCGTGACTCCGCACGGGCCGCCCGGCCGGATAGCCGGCAGGGCGGCCCGCCTCGACGAAGCGTCAGTTCTGGGTGAGGCTCTTCCACTCGCTGAGCGGCCCCGGTCCGTAGGTCTTCTTGTCCTCGTGCGGCTCGCCGTCGGCCACGTTGATGCGGACGAACCGGTCGCCGGAGAAGACCCAGTACTCGTTGCTGCCGTCCGGCACCTTCATGACGGCGTCCACCGTCGTGAAGTCGGACAGGCTGGGCCAGTCGTCCTTGATCGTGCCCTCCTGGATGAACTTCTCCCCGTACGGGTGCGCGGTCTTGACCTCGATCTCGATGCGCCTGTATTTGCTGCCGGAGAACACCCAGAACTGGGTCGGCTTGTCGGGGACGGCCATGACTGCGTCCACGTGACTGAATCCCATGGTGGATCCCTTTCAGGGTCGTGTGTCCTTGCGGTGCCCAACGCCGTTGCGGGCGGCGTGTTCACGCCCGTCCTGAGCGCCGTCGCGGTGCGGCTTACCGCATCTCGGCACCACGGTCAGCGTACGTCCGACGACAGTGCGTCGCACTTCCTGGAAATCCATGGAAGTTCGTACAGGATTCACATTTCCGGGAGCAAGATTTCCATTTCAGGGAACGGCGTCCACCTGGTCGGGAATCACCTGGCCGCTGTCGTCGCGCACCGGCCCCGCCGTGCCGTCCGGCCCGGTGTAGGCCGTGGTGGAGCAGGGGTACCGGCAGGGCAGGGCGGGCAGGGGGTCGATGAACATCGGGTTCACCAGCCACTTACCGTCCTCGTTGCGGTAGGCGTGGCACATCAGCTCGGCCGCCTGCCGGTTGATGGCCAGCCGGAGTCCCGTCGCGTCTCCCACGAAGGTGACGTCGGTGGTGGAGTCCCCGGCGGCGAAGGCCTGGCGCTCGGCCTCGGGGGCCCGCTGGAACGCCGCCTCGCCCTGGATGCCGAGGATGTCCTGGTTGATGAAGCAGCGCTTGCCGTCGATGTAGGTGATCACGGAGTCCGCCGGCGCGGCACCGCAGTCGGCCAGGTGGGCCGTCAGCCTGCCGTTCTCGGTCTTGGTGCGGACCCCGATCACCTGGTCGGCGGCGAAGCCGAGGTCCTCGGCCCACACCCGTACCACGGGCTCCGGGGAGGCGGAGACGACGCGCACGTCGAAGCCGGCCCGCCGCAACGTGCCGACCAGGTCGCGCATGTGCGCGTAGTACCGCACCCAGACGGTGCGGACGGCCTGCGCGGAGTCCGACGGGGACGCCGCCAAGCTCTCGGCGCGGGCCTGGCGGGCGAACCCCTCGACCTCGTCGGCGGTGTGCCCGGCGAGGAGCTGCGCGCCCCACGCGTAGGCGGGGTTGATGCGCCGGTGGTCGTAGCCCGCGAAGGCCGCCGCACCGCCGGTGGTGGCCTGCTCGCCGTACACGGAGAGGATCTCGGCCGCGCATCCGGCGTCCGTGTTCGTGGGGAGCGGGCTCCCGGCCGCGGTGGCGTCCCCGCAGGCCTCGCTCAGTGCTGTGGCGGCCTCGGTGGTCAGGTAGCGGCTGCTGGTCGACCAGTCCTGGCCTGCCGGCTGGAGGATCTTGTCGTTGCGCACTAGCCAGGACATCGTCGCGTCACCGACGTCGTTCTTGACCAGCGTGTTGTCCCAGTCGAACAGGGCCAGCGGGTGGGCGTCGGGCCGGGCACAGATGCCGGACGCGTCGATGAAGTCCTGGAGCTTGTGCCGGTTTTCCGCGTACCAGACCAGACGGGTGTCCAGCGTCGGACAGGTCGCCGCCATGGCCCGTGGCGCGGGCGCGAGGGTCGGCACTCCGGCCGTCAGGACGATGCCGAGTACGGCGGCGGGGAGCGCCCGGCGAGGGGCCCTCATGAAACGGCGGGCTTGCGGTCGAGGTAGATGTGCGTCGTGGTGGTCCCGCCGTCCTCCTCCTTGCTGACACCGGCGTTCAGATCGGTGTCGATCCTGCTGTAGCCGGACGGCGGGTCGACCTTCTTCTCGCCGTCGACCCAGGAGGCGATCCGCAGGTCCTCGATGGGCTTGCCGTCGCCCTTCCGGGTCACGGCCATGAAGAGCGGGTGGGGCTTCCCCGAGTCCGCGTCGACGGCGCCCTTGTTGAGGTCCACCGGGATCTTCTCGTAGCCCTTGGGCGGCTTCTCGTCCCCGACGAGGATGCGGATGTCCGTGATCGGTTCGTCCTGGTCGTGCCGCTCGTAGACGAGGTAGAGGTAGTCACCCCCCACACCGCTGTTGAGGTCGGTGTCGATCTTCTTCCAGCCGGTGGGCACGGGGACCGGGTTCTTGTCGTAGCCGACGAGGATGTTCACGTCGGTGATGCGCTGGCCCATGGAGATGCTCCTTCGGTACTCCGGACGGCCCCGCGGGCCCGGGCGACACCACGGATCACCGAAGGACCGGCCGAGCTGGGGAACGGTTCGATCGTCCCCGACCCTTTCCCGGCCCGCGCGGGAGCCTGCGCCCTCCCAGTGAATCCCGGCAGGCCGCGCCCGCTCGGCTCTCAGCGCCGGTCGGGCGCCTGGGCCAGCAGGCAGGCGTAGGAGCGGGTTTCCCGCTGCGGGTGCGGCTGTTCGAGGCGGGTCGTGACGGTGAGGCCGGCCTGTTCGAGGAGTTCCACGAGGTGCCCGGCCGGGACGAGGTGCGAGGCGTACGACACCGGGTGGCCGTACCCCTGGGTCGGGCGCAGCACTTGGGCCTCGCCGACGTGGCCGCCGAGCAGGAGGTGGCCGCCGGGCGCGAGGACGCGGGCGAACTCGGAGAACAGGAGCGGCAGTTGCGAGGCCGGGGTGTGGTGGACGGAGTACCAGGCGAGGATGCCGCCGAGGGCGCCGTCGGGGAGGTCGAGGGCGCCCATCGAACCGTGCAGGAAGCGCAGTCGGGGGTACGCCCGGCGGGCGAGCGCGACCATCTCGCCCGACACGTCCACCCCGAAGGCCCGCAGGCCCAGACCGGACAGGTACGCCGTCACCCGACCCGGGCCGCAGCCGAGGTCGGCGACCTCGCCGCCGCCCGACTCCCGTACCAGCTCCGCGAAGGCGGCGAGCATGGCGCGGGACACCGGGTCCATGCCCTCCGGCGGGACGACGAGGCGGAGGTAGTCGGCGGCGACGGCGTCGTACGAGGCGCGGACGGCGGCGAGGTGCGCGGGTTCGGTCACCGCGCCATCTTGGCAGCCCTGGCGGCGCGTTCGGCGAAGACCTTCTCCCGGCGGTCGGCGGTCTGCTTCAGCATGCGCTTGCGGTCGCGGGCGGAGAGGCGGTCGATGTAGAGCCCGCCGTTCAGGTGGTCGGTCTCGTGCTGGAGGCAGCGGGCGAAGTAGCCGGTGCCCTCGATCACGACGGGGTCGCCGTGCTGGTCGACGCCGCGCACCACGGTGCGGGCGGGGCGGGCGAGTTTGGTGTTCGCGCCGGGGACGGAGAGGCAGCCCTCGGTCTCCTCGATCAGCGCGCGGCCGGGCTCCTGCTCGTCGACCACCGGGTTGAGCACGTGGCCGGTGTGCCGGACGCCGTCGTCGTCGGGGCAGTCGTAGACGAACAGCCGCAGGTCGACGTCCACCTGGTTGGCGGCGAGGCCGCAGCCGTCGGCGGCGTGCATGGTGGCGAACATGTCGTCGATGAGCCGGGCCAGGCGCTCGCCGCCGAAGTCCTCCTCGGTGGCGGTCCGGCAGGTGCGGCTCAGGATCTCCTCCCCCACCTCGGTGATCCGCAGGACGGTCGGCCGTTCGCGCAGCTCGGACACGGGAGGGCGCTCCTTCGAGAGACGGTACTTGCGATCTGACTTTGCAAAGTAGCAGACTTTGCAAAGTGACCGAAGACCTCGTCAGAACCGGCTCCCTCCCCGAGCACGCCGTCCGCACCGCGCTGCTGGCCCTGCTCGCCGAGTGCGAGCACGGCACCGTCACCTCCACCGAGGCCGCCGCCCGACTCGGCCTCAGCTCCGGCCTCTGTTCCTTCCACCTGCGGCAGTTGGCCCGGTACGGGCTGATCGAGGAGGCCCCGGCCACCGACGGGCGGGCCCGGCCCTGGCGGCTCCCGGCGGCCCAACAGGAAGCCGTGGACGGCGAGTTCGGCGAGCTGGCGCGCGGCCTGGAGGACGAGAGCTACCAGCGCTGGCTCGCCCGGCGCGCCGAGGCCCCGGCCGAGTGGCGGCAGGACGAGGCCTTCAGCTCCGTCGTCTACCTGACGCCCGAGGAGCTGGCCGCCGTCGGCGAGGAGGTCCGCCGGACGCTGGCCCGCTACCGGGGCCGCGAGACCGACCCGGCCGCCCGCCCCACCGGGGCCCGCCCGGTCGCCGCCGTCACCCGGCTCTTCCCGCTCCTCGACCAATAGGCACTCGACCGATGGACAGACGGACGGACGGACGGACAGGCAGACCGTCAGACGGCGCGCGAACGCGCCCGCGCCGCCCGTACCAGCGGCCCGGCCGCCAACCCCACCGCGGCCCCGAAGGCCACCCCCTGCACCCCGTCCCAGACGTCCTGCACGTCGCAGGCCCGCCCGATCGCCGGCAGCGCGTAGTGCACCGCCGACACCGCGAACGGCAGCACCGCCGCACCCAGCAGCGCCACCACCGCCCGCCGCCGGGTGCCCGCCAGCGCCGCCGCGAAGCCGACCGGGGCGTAGGTCGCCAGCTTGAGCTCGATGTGCCGGACGTGCAGCAGCTCGTACGGCGACCGCGGCCGACCGCCCGCCACGGCGCAGTGCCGGACGGCGCCCTCCGAGAGCCGGAACGCCTCCGGCAGCAGGGTCGCCACGACCACCCCGCCGAGCCCGAGCAGCAGAACGAAGCCCACCGCCCAGTGGGCCCGCAGCAATCGCCCCACCGGCCGGTTCAACAGGGCCGCGGGCACCAGCGAGAGCAGCAGCCCGGGCCAGAACATCGGCATCCCGCCGAGCACCGCACTGATCACGCCTGAAACGGACGCCCCGCGCACCCGCCCGGTTCTCACCCGGACGGGAAAACCTCCGGAGCGTCACCGTCCACTCACCGACGGAGGCCGCGGCCGAAGCGGAATAGGCGCTCAGTGCGGGATCGAGGAGATCAGCTCCTGCGCGCCCTGCCGCTTGAGCGCCAGCGCCACCGACGTCCCGAGGTCCTCCGGGCTGAGCGCGCCCGCCCACTCGTGGGCGTCCAGCACCTGCTTGCCGTCCGGGGTGAAGACCCGGCCGCGCAGCGACAGGCGGCCGTCCCGCTCGGCCCTGGCGTACCCGGCGATCGGGCTGTTGCAGTGGCCCTGGAGCGCGTGCAGGAACATCCGCTCGGCCGCCGCCTCGCGCCAGGTGTCGTGGTGGCCGAGGCCGGTGACCGCCTCGATGGTCGCGGTGTCGCCCTCGCGGCACTGCAGGACGAGGATGCCGGCGCCGATCGGCGGGCACATCGCCTCGATGCCGAGCACCTCGGTGATCCGTTCCCGCTCGCCGATCCGCTCCAGGCCGGAGAGGGCGAGCAGCAGCGCGTCGACGTCGCCGGCGTCCAGCTTGGCGAGCCGGCTGTTGGCGTTGCCGCGGATCGGGACGCACTCCAGGTGCGGGTGGGAGGCGGCGAGTTGGGCGACCCGGCGGACGGATGAGGTGCCGATCCGGGTGCCGGGCGGGAGGGCGGCCAGCGGCAGGCCGCCGGGGTGGACGAGGGCGTCGCGGATGTCGTCGCGGCGCAGGTAGGCGGCGAAGACGGTGCCCGCCGGCAGCGGTCGGTCGGCGGGCACGTCCTTGAGGCAGTGGACGGCGACGTCGGCCTCCCCGGCGAGCAGCGCGGCGTCGACCTCCTTGGTGAACGCGCCCTTGCCGCCGAGGGCGGCGAGATCACCCGTCCAGCGGTCGCCCGAGGTGGTGACGGGCACCACCTCGGTGCGCAGACCCGGGTGCAGGGCGGCGAGTTCGGTGCGGACCCGCTCGACCTGGGCTAGCGCCATGGGCGAGGAGCGGGAGACGATGCGGATCAGCTCAGCGGTGGCCATGGCGCAGATGATAGGCGTCCTCACGCCGACGACTGAGCATGCGTCAGTTCCGTGACAGGAGCGCGGCGGACCCGCACACGACGGAGGGCCGGTCGGACGATCCGACCGGCCGTCCCCCACCCCGGGCTCACTCGTTGTGCAGCACCTCGGCGATCGGCAGCCGGGCCGCCGAACGGGCCGGGACGAGCGCGCCGAGGACGGCGATCACGACGCCCGCGAGGCCGACGCCGGTGAGCAGCGGGGCGTTCCAGACGTCCATCGTCCACTCCGGGAAGAGGATGCTCCCGACGTTCTCGATGAGCAGCCGGTGCGCCAGGATGCCGGCCGGGACGCCGATGAGCGCGCTGACCACGCCCTGCCAGGCCACCGAGGTGATCGTCATCGCCACCACCTGGCGGGGCGTCATGCCGATCGACTTGAGCATGCCGAGGTCCCGGCGGCGCTCGCGGATGGTGAGCAGCAGGGTGTTGAAGACGCCCAGCGCGGCGA
>NZ_JBHVET010000262.1:0-10357 GCF_042802135.1 Kitasatospora sp. NPDC057512 | reverse complement strand
GTCCGAAGAGGAGCTGGCGCTGAGCCTGGCCCAGCTCGGCGGATACGCGCAGGACGACGCGTACGAGACCCTGCTGCTGCCGGTGGAGAGCGACGGCACGCTGAGCACCTCGACGCCGCGGATGTTCCGCTCGATCTCCTCCGCCGGCAGCGCGATCGCCAGCGCCCAGTAGTAGACGACCAGCGAGAACACCACCACCACGGCGATGTCCCACCACAGCGGCAGGTTCCCCTGCGCGCCCGCGCCGAAGGTGCCCTGCCAGGACACCACGCCCATGCCGAGCAGGTAGACCGGCAGCCACTGTCCGGCCCGGAAGTCCATCCGGGGCGCGTTCGGCATCCCCTTCGAGCGCGCGTACCAGGAGTACCCGCCGAGCAGCAGGTAGCCGATCACGATCGCCAGGCCGAGCCGCCACAGGGTGTCCCAGCCGGACCAGTAGATGACCAGGCTCGCCACCACGAAGGCCAGCGGCGAGACCACCGAGCCGCCGGGCAGGTGGTACGAGCGCTCCATCCCCGGCAGCCGCTTGCGCAGCACCCCGAAGGCCAGCGGGGCGCCCGCGTACATCAGCACCACCGCCGAGGTGATGAAGCCGACCAGCCGCTGCCAGCTCGGGAAGGGCAGGAAGCAGATCACCCCGGCCACCCAGGCGATGAGCAGGCCGAGCCAGGGCACCGCGCGCTTGTCGGTGGACTGCAGCGCCTGCGGAGCGTAGCCGTTGCGGCTCAGGCCGTAGGTGACCCGGGAGCTGGAGGTGATGTAGACCAGCCCGGTGCCGGCCGGTGAGACGACCGCGTCGATGAACAGCACGGTGGCCAGCCAGCCCAGGCCGATCAGGGTCGCCAGGCCGGCGAACGGCCCGCTGATCCCGGGGTAGTCGAGCGTGGTCCAGCCCTTGGCGAAGGTCTCCGGCGGCAGCGCGCCGATGAACACCACCTGGAGCATCACGTAGACGACCGTGCCGATCACCACCGAGCCGAGCACGGCGCGCGGGATGTCCCGGCGCGGGTTGCGGCTCTCGCCCGCCCACTGGATGGCCTGCTCGAAGCCGAGCAGCGCGAAGATCACCCCGCTGCTGCTGATCGCGGCGAGCACGCCCTTGGCGCCGTCCGGGGCGAAGCCGTGGACGGTGAAGTTGGAGCCGTGGAACTCGGTGAGGCCGAGCGTGATGATGGTCAGCACGGGGATGGCGACCTTCCACACGGTGGCCGCGCTGTTGGTGTGCGCGAGCAGCCGCACGCCGAGGAAGTTGACCGCGACGAAGACCCCGAGCAGCAGGGCCGCGACGACGAACCCCCAGCCGGTCAGCGTCAGGTCCTTGTTCAGCAGGCCGTCCGCCCAGCTCCAGTGCTGGGCGTAGTTGATCATCGCCTGCACCTCGATCGGCGCGATGGTCGCGGCCTGCAGCCAGGTGAACCAGCCGAAGGACATCCCGGCGAACCCGCCGAAGGCGTAGTGCGGGTAGCGCGCCGTGCCGCCCGCCACCGGGAACAGCCCGCCCAGCTCGGCGTGCACCAGCGCCAGCAGGATGATCGCCACCGCGCCGACGCCCCAGGACACCAGCGCCGCCGGTCCGGCCGCCACCGCCGCCTTCTGCGCCCCGAACAGCCAGCCGGAGCCGATGATCGCCCCGACCGAGGCCCAGAGCAGTCCGATGACACCGACCTCGCGCCGCAGCGCGGTGTGCCCCGAGCCGGGCGGATTGGAGGAGGAATGGGCCATGCTCGCACCTCTCATATATCGGGACAAATCCACCCCGACAGTGCCGTAGCCCCCACCCCTCCCCCATCGAAACGCGCGGCGCCCCGCACCCCCTCACCCGAACAGCCCGCCGGAACGGCCCACCGGGCACAGTTCCCGTGGCGTTCACCCGCCCGGCACGTGGAACTCACCGAGGGCGGGCAGGCTCCCGGCAGGGCTGAAGTTGGCTATACAACTTCAGCCGACACGACAGCCGTAGTGCCGCCGAGGAGAAGACCGATGACCGAGCTGCCGCCGTACTGGCTGCGCGACAACTGCCCGTGCGCCGAGTGCCGGGACCCGCGCAACGGACAGAAGCTGTTCCAGATCCACGAGCTGCCGCCGGACCTGGCGGTCGCCGCGAGCACGGAGGCCGACGGGCACCTGGAGGTGCTCTGGTCGGACGGGCACCGGTCGCGGTACCCGCGGGAGTGGCTCGACCAGGCGGACGGGGGCGACGGGCGCACCGAGCAGGACAAGCGGCTCTGGACGGCGGCGGACTTCGCGTCCGGCCCCCCGGAGGCGCCGTGGGAGGCCTACCTGACCGACCCCGCCGAGCGGGCCGCGGTGCTGGCCGCCGTACGGGACAGCGGCTTCGCCGTGCTGCGCGGGGTGCCGACCGTCGAGCGGCAGGTGCTGCGGGTGGCGGAGAGCTTCGGGTACGTGCGGGTCACCAACTACGGGGAGCTGTTCGACGTCCGGATCGAGCCCGCTCCCAACAACCTCGCCTTCACCAGCGTCGCCATCGCCCCGCACACCGACAACCCGTACCGGGACCCGGTGCCGACCCTCCAGCTGCTGCACTGCCTGGAGAACTCGGCGACCGGCGGCGACTCCGGGCTGGTGGACGGCTTCAAGGCCGCGGCGGTCCTCCGGGAGGAGGCGCCGGACGCGTTCGAGGTCCTCACCCGCACGCCCGTCCCGTTCGTCTTCCGCGACCGCCGCACCGAGCTCCGGGCCGACCGCCCGCTGATCGACCTGGACCCGCAGGGGCGGATCCGCGAGGTCCGGTTCAACAACCGCTCGACCGGCACCCTGCGCGGATCGGGCCTGGACGCCTTCTACGCCGCCTACCGCCGCTTCGCCGCGATCACCCTGCGCCCCGAGCTCCGGCTCACCTTCCGCCTCGGCCCCGGCGACTGCCTGGTCTTCGACAACACCCGCCTGCTGCACGCCCGGACGGCCTTCCAGCAGGACGGCCACCGGCACCTCCAGGGCTGCTACGCCGACCTCGACTCGCTGTCCTCCACCCTCGCCGTGCTGCGCCGCCGCGCCGCCGCGCTGGACGCGATCGCCGCGCTGTTCGCCGGCGAGGGCGCCGCGGAGTACCTGGGCGAGGAGGTCACCATGGCCGAGCACATGCTCCAGGCCGCCGCTGCCGCCGAGGCGGCCGGGGCGCCGGACCACCTGGTCGCCGCCGCACTGCTGCACGACGTCGGCCACTTCCACGGAGCCCTGCACGGAACGGATCTGATGCAGGGTCAGGACAACCGCCACAGCGACTCCGGGGCCGACTGGCTGGCCCGCTGGTTCGGCCCGGAGGTCACCGAGCCGGTCCGGCTGCACGTGGCCGCCAAGCGCTACCTGTGCGCGGTCGAGCCCGGGTACCGGGAGAAGCTCTCCGCGGCCTCCGAGTACACGCTGAACGTCCAGGGCGGCCCGATGGACGAGCACCAGGCCGCCGCCTTCGCCGAACTCCCGGGCGCGCGGGACGCGGTGGCGGTGCGGCGCTGGGACGAGCAGGCGAAGGCGGCCGGCGCCCCGACCCCCGGCTTCGCGCACTACCGCCCGCTGCTCGCCGCGCTCATGCGCTAGGGCCTGTCTTCAAGCTCCCGTCGTTCGCCCGGAGGGCGGGCGGGGCGGCGTTGGGGTGCGTGCATCGCAAGGCGGAGGTGGGGGCACCTCCCGGCCGGAGGCTGGGGGCGGAGCCACTGCGGAGCATTGGCGACCGACGACAACGCGGCGAGGTGCGTGCACCGGCGTCGCCCCGCAGACGCGAGTTTGAAGACAGGCCCTAGCCGACGAGCTCAGTCCAGCTCCCGCGCGTGCCGCGAAAGCGCCGACGTGGCCAGGGAGTTGTGCACGCTGAACGCCACCGTCCCGGGCAGGTAGCGGTCCTGGGACCACTCCACCGGCATGCCCGTCGGGTCGGTCGTGCGGCGCCGCTCGCGCAGCAGCGGACCGCCCCGGCGGCAGCCGAGCAGCCGGGCGTCCTCGGCGTTGGCCGGGACGATGTCGATGGTGTGGTCGGCGTCGGTGAACAGGATGCCGTGCTCGCGCAGCACTTCGGTGTGCGAGACCACGTCCGGCGGCAGCTCGGCGACGATCTCGCCGACCCGCGGCGGGTAGACGGTGCGCTCGACCATCACCGGGGTGCCGGAGAGCGTCCGCAGCCGGACGATGACGTACACCTCGGCCCCCTGCTCCAGGCGCAGTTGCTCGCGTTCGGCGGCGTCGGCCGGGCGGCGCACCAGCGAGTCGAGGATGCCGCCGGGCTCCTCGCCCATCGAGTACGCCCAGTGCGTGAAGCTGAGCAGTTCGGAGAAGCTCTGCACCCGGGCGCCGCCGAGGACCACCCGGCGGGTGCCGCGGCGGGAGGTGACCAGTCCGTCGGAGCGCAGCACCGCGAGCGCCTGGCGGACGGTGCCGCGGGAGACGCCGTACTGCTCGGCCAGCGCGCCCTCGGCGGGCAGCCGGCCGGCCTCGCCGTACGCGCCGGTGGTGATCGCCTCGCGAAGGTCGGCGGCCACCTTCCGGTACAGCGCGCCGGGGCGCTCCGCCGGGGGTTCCCCGGCCGCCGCGGGGGCCCCGGCCACCGGGCTCCCGTCCGCGGCCGGGGAGCCCTCGGGGCGCTGGGGCTCAGTTGCCACGTCAGTCAATGTCCCTCCTGGGGCGGTGTCCTGCGCAGCCGTACCGGCGCGGACAGCCCGACCTTACTCCGCTGCGCCTTCGAAGCATCGCACCGAACGGATCACGCTCCGATGGCCGGATTCCACCGTTCCCGCACCCGACCCCGGCGCTGGGCCGTCCGTTCACCTTCCCGTCACCGGACTCCGGCGTACTTACTGCCGTCAGCGAAGTTGGCTAGTCAACTCGGACGACGTCGATCGATCGCTCACCCGGTCGGTCCGCCGCCCTCCGCAAAGCCTCGCGAACCTCCGCAAGGCCTCGCGAACCCTCGCAAGGCTTCACGAACGTTCGCGGGCCGTCGCAGGCCTTCGCGAGCCTTCGCGAGACGCAAGCCCGCGGAACCCCCCGCGAGCGCCCCTCGCCGTACGCCCCCTTAACAGGAGACTTCCCCGTGACCGTGCACCGCGCCCGCGCCGCCGCCTTCGCGGCCGTCCTGACCGCCGCCGCGCTCTCCCTCACCGCCTGCGGCTCCGCCGGTTCGAGCGCCAAGTCCGGCGACGCCGCCCAGGGCGGCGCCAAGGACGCCAAGACGGCCACCTCCGCCGCCGACTTCGGCGGCATGGACGGCCTGATCGCCGCCGCCAAGAAGGAGGGCAAGCTGCACGTCATCACGCTGCCCCGGGACTGGGCGAACTACGGCAAGATCATCGACAGCTTCAAGGCCAAGTACGGCATCGAGGTCGAGGAGGAGAACCCGGACGGCTCCAGCCAGGACGAGATCAACGCGATCAACTCCCGCAAGGGCCAGGACCGCGCCCCCGACGTGGTCGACCTGGGCAGCGCCTTCGCCCTCCAGGCGGTCAAGGACGGCATCCTCGCCCCCTACAAGGTCGCCACCTTCGACAAGGTGCCGGACACCATGAAGGACGCGAACGGCGCCGCCGTCAACGACTACGGCGGCTACGTCTCCATCGGCTGCGACGCCAAGAAGATCGCCAACTGCCCGAAGACCTTCGCCGACCTGCTCAAGCCGGAGTACAAGGGCCAGGTCGCCCTCAACGGCAACCCGACCAAGTCCGGCTCCGCCTTCGGCGGCGTCTACGCGGCCGCGCTCGCCAACGGCGGTTCGCTGGACAACATCCAGCCCGGCATCGACTTCTTCGGCAAGCTGAAGCAGTCCGGCAACTTCAACCCGGTCGAGTCGACCCCGGCCACCGTCGAGAAGGGCGAGACCCCGATCTCGATCGACTGGTCCTACCTGAACGCCGGCTACACCGACGAGTTCAAGGACAAGGGCGTCGACTGGAAGGTCTCCATCCCGACCGACGGCTCCTACGCCCAGTTCTACAACCAGGCCGTCAACAAGTGGGCCCCGCACCCGGCGGCCGCCCGCCTGTGGCAGGAGTACCTGTTCAGCACCGAGGGCCAGAACCTCTTCCTCGGCGGCTACGCCACCCCGTCCACCTTCGAGGCCCTGAAGAAGGACGGCACCCTGGACGCCGCCGGCGCCGCCAAGCTGCCCACCGTCGAGAAGCCGTTCACCACCTTCCCGACCGTCGACCAGATCAACGCGGCCAAGAAGGTCGTCACCGAGAACTGGACCAAGGCCATCGCGGGCTGACACCCCGGCCACGTACCGCACTTCGGGCTGAGAAAAGGCACTCATGACCACGGCTCCCACCCCGGTGCCGACCACCCCCGCCGCCACCTCCCCCGGTGGCGGCGCGGGGGCGTCCGCCACCGCCACGACCACCTCCCCCACCACCACCGCCCCCGGCCCCCGGCGCCGGCCGCTCGCCCGCCTCGGCGGCGCGTCCTGGCTGGCGGCCGTGCCGCTGCTGCTGTTCTTCCTGATCGGCTTCGGCCTTCCCGCCGTCGCCATCGTGATCGGCGCGTTCACCACCTCCAGCGACGCGGAGAGCGGCGCCGGGCAGTTCACCTTCGACAACCTGACGGCCTCCGTCCAGGGCGGCTACCAGACGGCCATGCTGAGCAGCCTCAAGCTCTCCGCGCTGACCGCGCTGCTCGCCACCGCCCTCGGCCTGCCGCTCGCCCAGGCCGTCGTCACCTCCCGGCGCGGCTGGCTGCGCCAGGCGGTGCTCACCGCCTCCGGCGTGCTCGCCAACTTCGGCGGCCTGCCGCTCGCCTTCGCGTTCGTCGCCACCCTCGGCAACGCCGGCGAGATCACCAAGCTGCTGCACCTCACCGACCACGGCTGGACGCTGTACTCCTTCACCGGCCTGACCGTCGTCTACCTGTACTTCCTCGTCCCGCTGATGGTGCTCACCATCACCCCGGCCCTGGACGGCCTGCGGACCCAGTGGCGCGAGGCGGCCCAGAACAACCGGGCCACCACCGTCCAGTACTGGCTCCACGTCGCCCTGCCGATCCTGCTGCCCTCCCTGCTCGGCGGCTTCGTGCTGCTCTTCGGCAGCGCCTTCGCCGCCTACGCGACGGCCGCCGCCATGGTCGGCGCGACCGTCCCGCTGGTCAGCCGCTCGATCGCGGACGCGCTCTCCGGCAACGTGCTGGTCGGCCAGGGCAACCTCGCCCTCGCCCTCAGCCTCAACATGATCGTCGTGGCCGTCCTGGTGATGGCCGTGTACCTCCCCCTCCAGCGCCGGAGCGCCCGATGGCTCAGCTGACCACCCCCGCCCGCCCCGGCCGCCGCACCGTGCGCTGGTGGCGCGGAGCCGTGCTGCTGCTCGCCGGCGTCTACTTCCTCGTCCCGCTCGCGGCCTCCTTCTGGTTCTCGATCGACGACCCCCAGGGCATCTCCTTCGCGGCCTACACCGGGCTGCTCTCCGCCCCCGGCTTCCTGGACAGCCTCTGGCTGACCCTCGGCCTCGCCGTCGTCACCGTCGTGGTGCTGCTGCTCCTGCTCGTCCCGGCGCTGATCTCGGTGCGGCTCGGCTCGCCGAAGCTGCGCCCGGTGCTCGACGTGCTCTGCACCCTGCCGCTGGTCGTGCCGCCGGTCGCGCTGACCGCCGGCCTGATCGGCGTGCTCCGCTGGGGCCCGGACTACCTGATGGACACCCCGTTCTTCCAGACCTTCGTGTTCATCCAGGACCCGGACTTCCCGCTGGTGCTGGTCATCGCCTACGTGCTGATGGCCCTGCCGCTCGCCTACCGCGCCCTGGACGCCGGCCTGCGCTCGATGGACGTGCGCACCCTGGTCGAGGCCGCCCGCAACTGCGGCGCGAGCTGGCCGCGCGCGGTGTTCACCGTCGTCCTGCCCAACCTGCGCGGGGCGCTGCTGAACGCCTCCTTCCTCACCCTGGCCCTGGTGCTCGGCGAGTTCACCACCGCCTCGATCCTCGGCTTCCAGCCCTTCCCGGTCTGGATCTACTCGGTCGGCAACAGCCAGGCCCACATGTCGGTCGCGGTCTCCATCCTGAGCCTGCTGCTCACCTGGCTGCTGCTGCTCCTGCTGGCCACCGCCGGGCGCGAGCGCCGCGCCAAGACCGCCACCTCCTGAAACCCCCCGGAGTCACCAGTCATGACCACGGCCACCGCCATCGCCGCCGACGCCCCGCTCGCCCCCGGCAGCGCCACCGTCGAATTCCGTTCCCTGCGCCGCGCGTTCGGCACCACCACCGCCCTCGACGGCCTGGACCTGACCGTCCGCCCGGGCGAACTGCTCGCCCTGCTCGGCCCGTCCGGCTGCGGCAAGACCACCGCGCTGCGCATCCTGGCCGGCTTCGAGCAGCACGACTCCGGCGAGGTGCTGGTCGACGGCCAGGACATCACCGCGATCCCCGCGCACAAGCGCGACGCGGGCATGGTGTTCCAGTCCTACAGCCTCTTCCCGCACCTGACCGCGCTGGACAACGTCGCCTTCGGGCTGCGGATGCGCGGCACCGGCAAGGCCGAGCGCCGCAAGCGGGCCCAGGAGCTGCTGGAGCTGGTCGGCCTGCCGCACCGCGCCGACCACTACCCGCACCAGATGTCCGGCGGCCAGCAGCAGCGCATCGCGCTCGCCCGCGCGCTCGCCCTCCAGCCGCGCGTCCTGCTGCTGGACGAGCCGCTGTCCGCGCTGGACGCCAAGGTCCGCCTCCAGCTGCGCGAGGAGATCCGCCGCCTCCAGCAGGAGCTGGGCATCACCACCCTGTTCGTCACCCACGACCAGGAGGAGGCGCTGTCGATGGCCGACCGGGTCGCGGTGCTGCGGGCCGGACGGCTGGAGCAGTGCGCCGCCCCGTCCGAGCTGTACGGCCGGCCGGCCACCGCCTTCGTCGCCGAGTTCGTCGGCACCATGAGCCGCATCCCGTGCACCCGCACCTCGGACGGCGTCGAGGCGCTCGGCCGCCGGCACGCGGTGGACGGCGCGGTCCCGGCCGACGGCGAGCTCCAGGTGCTGGTCCGCCCGGAGAACGTCACCCTGACCCCGGCCGAGGACGGCCCCGCGCTGGTGGTCACCGCCTCCTTCCTGGGCGCCGTCACCCGGCTCACCGTCCGCCTGGACGACGGCACCGAGGTCAAGGCCGACCTGCCCACCGAGGCCGCCGCCGCGCTGCCGGCCGGCGCCCGGGCCGCGCTCACCCTGCCGGAGCGCCCGGTGCTGGTGGACCGCCGCGCCGCCTGAGAGCCTCGTACCTCCCCGCTCCGCCCGACGACGTACCGGCGGAGCACCGAAGAAGCGCCGACGAAGCGCCGGAGAACCACCGAAGGTACCGCCATGCCTGACACCGCCATGCCCGCGTCCAACGCGCTGCCCGCCGCCGTCCTGTTCGACATGGACGGCACCCTGGTCGACACCGAGCAGCTGTGGTGGCAGACCGCCGCCGAACTCGCCGAGGAACTGCGCCACCCGCTCACCGACCAGGACGCCCCCGAGGTGCTCGGCCAGGCCGTCGAGCACACCGCCGCCCACCTGCACCAGGTCAGCGGCACCGCCCTGAGCGAGGCCGAACTCGCCGCCCGGCTCGGCGAGTCCTTCGCCGCCAAGGTCGCCGCCGAGACGGTGCCGCGCCCCGGCGCGCTCGCCCTGCTGGCCGCGCTGCGCGACGCGGGGGTGCCGACCGCCCTGGTCTCCGCCTCCCCGCGCCGGGTGGTGGACCTGGTGCTGTCCGCCATCGGCCGGGACTGGTTCGCCGTCACCCTGGCCGCCGAGGACACCCCGCGCACCAAGCCCGCGCCCGACCCGTACCTCGCCGCCGCCGAGCGGCTCGGCCTGGACCCGGCCGACTGCCTCGCCGTCGAGGACACCCCGACCGGGGTCGCCTCCGCCACCGCGGCCGGCTGCGCCGTGCTCGCCGTGCCGTCCACCGCGGTGCCGATGCCGCGGGGCGGGCGGATCACCCTGCTCGCCAGCCTGGAGCAGGCCGACCTCGCCCTGCTCGGGAAGCTCGCCGGCGCCGGCGCGGTTCGACCCTGACATGCCCTATCTCCTGCTCGCCCTGGCCATCATCAGCGAGGTCTGCGCCACCAGCTGCCTCAAGCTCACCGAGGGGTTCACCCGGCTCTGGCCGAGCCTCGGCGTCGGGGTCGGCTACGTGCTCTCCTTCCTGCTGCTCGGCCGCGCGCTCAAGCACATACCGGTCTCGGTCGCCTACGCGGTCTGGTCCGGGGCCGGCACCGCGGCGGTCGCCGGGATCGGGGTGGTCGCCTTCGGCGAGTCGCTCGGGCGGCTCCAGTGGCTGGGGATCGCGCTGGTGATCGTCGGGGTGGTCGTGCTCAACCTCAAGGGCGGGCACTCCTGACGCCGCCCGCAATGCCGTTTCTGACGGTTCGTCAACTCTGAACCAGCTGGTCAACTCCCCTGCCG
>NZ_JBHVET010000261.1:0-10388 GCF_042802135.1 Kitasatospora sp. NPDC057512 | reverse complement strand
ACCCCCTACTTCCTGGAGCCCACCGTGCCGTTCACCCCGCTGTTCGCCGCCCTCGACATCGGCGGCACCAAGATCGCCGGGGCGCTGGTCGACGCCGACGGACGGCCGCGGCACCGGCTCCAGCTGCCCACCCCCGCCACCGAGCCCGGCGCGGCCGTGCTCGCCGTGGTGCACCAGGTGCTGGAGCGGCTCGCCGGGACGGCCGACTGGGCCGCCGTGACGGCCGTCGGGATCGGCAGCGCCGGCCCCGTCGACCTCGCGGACGGCACCGTCAGCCCGGTCAACATCCCCGGCTGGCGCGGCTTCCCGCTGGTCGCCGCGGTCGCCGCGCACCCGGCGGTGGCAGCGCGCACACTGCCCGTCCGCCTCGCCGGGGACGGCGTCGCGATGGCCGCCGCCGAGCACTGGCAGGGAGCGGCCCGGGGCGCCGACAACGCGCTCTGCCTGGTGGTGTCGACCGGCGTCGGCGCCGGACTGGTGCTCGACGGCGCGGTGCGCCCCGGCCCCAGCGGCAACGCCGGCCACCTCGGCCACATCACCGTCGACCTGGACGGCGAGCCCTGCCCGTGCGGCTCGCGCGGCTGCCTGGAGGGCCTCGCCAGCGGCACCGCGATCGCCCGCCGGGCGCTCGCCGAGGGCTGGCGGCCCGAGGACGGCGACCGGACGGCCCGCGCCGTCGCCGCCTCCGCCGCCGCGGGCGACCCGGTCGCGCTCGCCTCCTTCGACCGCGCCGCCCGGGCGCTGGCCGCCGGGATCGCCGCCACCGCCGCCCTGGTGGACCTCTCCCGGGTCGTCGTCGGCGGCGGGGTGGCCGAGTCCGGGGACGTGCTGTTCGCCCCGCTCGCCCGCCACCTGGACCGCTACGCCGCCCTCTCGTACATCCGCGGCCTGGACGTGCGCCGCGCCGAGCTCGGCACCGACGCCGGGCTGATCGGCGCGGCCGCGCTCTGCCGCTGAGCCTCCCCGGAGCCGCCCGCATGCCGCCGTTCTCCCTCCTGAAGAACCCCGTCCGCCGCTACGCCTGGGGCTCGCCCACCGCCATCCCCGCCCTCACCGGCGCCGCGCCCGACGGCACCCCGCAGGCCGAACTCTGGCTGGGCGCCCACCCGTCGGCGCCGTCCCTGCTGTGCGCGTCCGGCGACAGCGGGGACGGCACCGGCCCGCGGCCGCTGAACGAGCTGATCGACGCCGATCCGGACGGCCTGCTCGGCGCGGACACCGTACGGCGGTTCGGCCCGGCGCTGCCGTTCCTGTTCAAGGTGCTGGCCTCCGACCGGGCGCTCTCCCTCCAGGTCCACCCCACCCGCGCCCAGGCCGAGGCCGGGTACGCGGCGGAGCAGGCCCGGGGCATCCCGCTGGACGCGCCGGAGCGGGTGTACAGGGACCGCGGGCACAAGCCCGAACTCCTCTGCGCGCTCGGCGACTTCGAGGCTCTGTGCGGCTTCCGCCCGGCCGCCGCCACCGCCCGGCTGCTGGACGCGCTCGGCGTGCTCGCCCCCTGGGCCGCCGCCCTGCGCACCCGGCCCGCCGAGGCCGTCCTGCCCGAGCTGCTGCGCTCCGGCCTGAACGCCGACGGCTCCGAACTCGCCGCCGTCACGGGCGCCCTGCGCCGTACGGCGGCCGCCGGCGGGCCGTACGGCGCCGGCAGCGCCGCGTACGCCCGCCTCGCCGAGGAGTACCCCGGCGACCGGGGGCTGCTCGCCGCCCTGCTGCTCCACCACGTCCGGCTCACCGCCGGACAGGCGCTGTACCTGGACGCCGGTGTGCCGCACGCCTACCTCCGGGGCGTGGGCGTGGAGTTGATGGCCAACTCGGACAACGTGCTGCGCTGCGGCCTCACCCCCAAGCACGTCGACGTGGACGGCCTGCTGGCGGTCACGGACTTCCGCCCCGGGGAGCCCGGGCTGCTCGCGCCGCGCCCGACGGGCGACGGCTTCGAGGAGGAGTACCCGTCGCCGGCCGAGGAGTTCAGGCTCTCCCGGCTGCGCCCCGGCGCCGCCGCGGTCCGGGTCGACCGCCCCGCCCCGCAGATCCTGCTCTGCGTCTCCGGGCAGGCCCTGCTGCACTCCCCCGGCGGCTCCGAACTCCCGCTTCCGGCGGGCGCGTCGGCCTACCTGCGCCCGGGCGCCGGGCCGGTCGAACTGACCGGCCCGGGCGCGGAGCTGTTCCGGGCCACCACGGGGTAGCCGCGCGGGCGGCGGGCCCGGACCGCGGGCCGCGGGCCCAGGCGGCGGGCCCGGCCGCGGGCTCAGGCCGGTGCCGGGTGGCCGAACAGCAGGTCGTAGCCGTCCGGGAGTTGCTCGATCACCTGGTCCAGCAGCTCCCCGGGGACGAGGTCGGCGACGGTGCTGAGCACAGCCCCGATGTCCCACTGCGCCGTCGCCGGGGTCGCCCCGTCGATCCACCCCACCACGGCCTGCACGAAGCGCTCGGCGGTCAGCGGCTCGGCCGCGGGCTGGGCGTCGCGCAGCAGCGAGGCGTAGGTCTCGGGCAGCGCGTCGGCGAGTTCGCCCCGCTCGGACCCCACCAGGTGCTCGCCGAGCAGGGCCAGCACGACCCGGGTGGCGTGGTCCGCCTCGGCCGCGCCCCGGTACTCGCCGCGCTCCACGACGCGGGCGAGGAAGTCCTCCCAGGAGATGGTCATCGCGTCCTCCTTCCGGTCGGCGGGCTCGGCCGGACCGACGGCGGCGCGCTCGCCCTGGGCCAGGACGGGGATCGCGGTCCGTGACCGCCGTGGGACGTACCGGTGCCCGTGCTGCTCAGCGTAACTCGCCCCGGCGCCTTCGGAACCGGCCGCCGCCGTCGATCACGCCGCCGCCCCGGGGCAACGGCCCGTCCTGCGGTTCACCGCACCGCTCGCCTCTCCGGTCACCGCGCCGAGGCGTGGCACCGCCTGCGCGGCCGCCGGGACGGCAGCAGCCCGCCGGTGGTCGGGCCGGCCGCCACGCGCTGCGCCGGGGGCGCCGCGCTCACCGCTGCCGCCGCGGTCACCGTCGTGGCCGCCAGGACCGCCTGGGCGCGGGCCGGGTCCGGCATAAACGCCGAGAGAAAGATCCGTTCCGCCGGGCTCAGTGCCCGCGAGCGGCCGGATTCGCGGTCCCGGGCGACCACCACGGTCCGCGCCCGCATAAAGGTGATCCGGTCCCGGCAGACATTCACCTCGACCTGGGCGGAACTCCGTCCGAGCCGTTCCACGGTGAGTACCACCGAGAGCGGCTCGGGCCGGTGGTGCAACTGCTCCAGGTAGTCGATCTCGTGCCTGGCGATAATGAACCCGGACGGGAACAGCGACTCCCGTACGGCGGTTTCGTGGTGGCGGAACAGGTCGTGAATCCCCTCCTGGATGTAGGAGACCAGACGGGCGTTGTTGATGTGCCCGTTCTCGTCGACGTCGCTCCACCGGGTGGGGCAGGACAGCACGTGCACGCCCGGCAGCACCGCGCTCACTGCCGGGTCAGCCCGGCACCGGCGGGGAGCAGCGCGCGCTGCAACCTGGCGTAGTAGCCGGAGTGTTCGGCCGCCATCCGGGCCGCGGTCCAACCCTCTTCGGCCGCCTCGGCGGCGGCCTGGACGACCAGGCTGTCCAGCACCGCGTCGACCGCACGGCACAGATCGTGAACGGCCGCGAGCCGCTCGGTCACATCCGCCCCGCTCCCTGCGTTCCGGGACGGGAAGGCGGCCAGTGATTCCATCGCGAGCTGAAGGTCGTCGACTCCGTCTGGCCGGTTTTCCGCAGGGAAATTCCGCATGTTTTTCTCCATGACTCATTCGGCCATTACGGCCCAGTAGCTAGCGTTCGAATGCACCGGATCGGTGTCGACCCCCCGACCCCACGACGCTATCCCAGCCGACGGGGGTCGACGGATGGTTTGCCGACCACGACGGAAAACTGACCTCCATCGGAGTAGTTTGTCGGTGTACACAATATGCCCCATCAGTCGAATGCCGTCCGCAATTCGGGTGGTATCCACGACGCGCGGCCCCGGATCGACTCCTCGGGGAACAAAATCTGCTACCAGACGCTCCACCACCTCGCCTTGTACAGGTGCGAGCCGCGCAGCGACCGCGTCCCCTCCGGCCGGTGCAGGGTGATCACCGAGGTGCACCAGTCGCACGGGGCCTCGTGCTCGGGCGCCACCGTGAGCAGCCGGCCGGTGCCGGGTTCGTCGCCGACGCTCTTGAGGTCCCGCTCGGCGGCCGGATCGGCCAGGTGCACGGCGGTGAAGCGGTCGGTGGCCGGGTCGAAGCGCCACAGGCCGGTCAGCGTGGCCACCCAGAACCGCCCGGGATCCGCCAGGACGGCCGCCAGGTCGTGCCCGCCGTGGTCGGGCAGCGGGCTGCTCCGCACGACGGTGAGGGCGGGCGCGGCCGGGGTTCCGCCGACCCGCAGCGCGGTCAGCGCCGTGTCGCCGAGCACCCAGAGCAGGCCGGTCCGCGCGTCCCAGTGCACCCCGTGCGCGCCGGGCAGCGGGAACTCCGCGTACGCCGCGGCCCGCGGGCCCTGCGAGGCCGCGTACAGCCGCACCCAGCCGACCGCGCTCGCCGCCACCGCCACGTTGCCGTCCGGCAGCAGCTCGATGCTGTGCGGGTTGGCCGCCGTCCCCAGGTCCGTCGCCCAGTGGACGCGGCCGGTGGTGGTCTCCACCACGGCGGCCAATCCGCCGGAGGCGGTGGTCAGCAGGTAGCGCCGCCCCTGCCGGATCCGGGACTTGGCCTCGTCCGGGTTGGTCCAGCTGCGGGCGGGCGTCAGATCCGCCAACTCCGGTGCGCGGTCGGCACTCCAGCCCCAGACCACCGGCAGCCGGTCCGGGCCGCGGTAGGCCATCAGCTCCTCGGCGCTCTGCAACACCAGCACGCTGCGCGAGGCCTGGTCCACGACCGCCACCTGCCGGCCCGGCGACCTGGCCCACGCGCCGTTCGTCGGCGCGCAGAGCAGCAGGGCGACCGCGAGGGCCGGCAGTGTTCTCCTCAGCACGCCTTCACCGTGGGCGCTGCGGGCCGACTCCGCTCGGCGGCACGTCCGAACGGACGATCGATCCGACGGCCGTGGATCGTGCGGCACCGGCGGCGGGTCCGCCTCGTTCACTGTCATCCGCACATCCTGGCCGGACGACGGCACCGGCGGCCGTCGCACCGGGTCGGCACGCCGCCGGCCCGTCAACCGGGCGCCACCCAACCGCGCCCGTTCAACACCCCTGTCCCCGGAGGCTCAGCGCCCGGCGACGAGGTCCGCGACCCGGGCGATCGGCGACGTGGTGGCCCGGCCGGCCGCCTCCTGCCGGTCGGCGGCGTGGTACGCGGCGTACATCGCGTGCACCCCGAGCCAGCGCAGCGGCTCCGGCTCCCAGCGCCGCACGGTGTGGCCCACCCAGGGCAGCCGGGTCAGCTCGGTGTCGCGGCCGAGCACCAGGTCCCGCAGGGTGCGGCCGGCCAGGTTGGTGGTGGTCACCCCGCTGCCGACGTACCCGCCCGCCCAGCCGAGCCCGCTCACCCGGTCCAGCTCCACGGTGGCGCACCAGTCCCGGGGGACGCCGAGCACGCCCGCCCAGGCGTGGTCGATCCGGGCGTGCGCGGCGGCCGGGAAGAACCGGTCGAGGACGGCCCGGAGCCGGCGCACCGTCTCCACCTGGGTGCTGCCGTCCGAGTCCGTCCGCGAGCCGAACCGGTAGGGCACGCCCCGTCCGCCGAGCGCGATCCGGTCGTCCGCGGTGCGCTGCGCGTACATGTAGGCGTGCGCGAAGTCGCCCAGCACCTCGCGGCCCTCCCAGCCGGCCTCCGCCCAGAACTCCGCGGGCAGCGGCTCGGTGGCGACCATCGCGGAGTTCATCGGCAGCCAGGTGCGCTTCTCGCCGCGCAGCCCGGCGGTGAACCCCTCGGTGGCGCGCAGCACGTGGTCGGCGGTGACGGTGCCGTACGGGGTGACGGCGCGGGGCTTGCGGTAGCCGCTGCCGGGCAGGATCGCGGTGACCGGCGTCCCCTCGTACACCTCGACGCCCAACTCGCGGACGGTACGGGCGAGTCCGCGGGCGAGCCGGGCGGGCTGGAGGCGGGCGCCGTGCGCGGTCCAGCAGCCGCCGAGGGTGCCGGCGACGTCGATCCGCTCGGCCGCCTCCCTGGCGCCCAGCAGCTCGACCCGGCCCTCGCCGTAGGCCCGCTCGGCCTCGACGTGGGCTCGCAGGCGCTGCAACTGCGGTTTGCTGCGGGCGACTTCGAGGACGCCGCCGCGCACGATGTCCGCGTCGATCCGCTCGGCCCCGGCGACGTCGACGACCTCCCCGACCGCCTCGTCCATCGCCCGCTGCATCGCGGCCGCGCGCTCCCGCCCGTACCGCCTGGCGAACGCGCCGCGCCCCGCGAAGCCGTTGTACAGCCAGCCGCCGTTGCGCCCGGAGGCGCCGTAGCCGCAGAACCGCCGTTCGAGGACGGCGATCCGCAGGGCGGGGTCGGCCTTCTTCAGGTAGTAGGCCGTCCAGAGGCCGGTGTACCCGCCGCCGACGACGCACACGTCGACGTCCCGGTCCCCGGGCAGTGCGGGGCCGGGCTCCGGCACCCCGTCCGCCGCGTACCAGAACGACACCTCGCCGTTGACCGCCGCCACCGGAACCTCCCGTACCCTCGCTGACCTGCCCGGACGCTACCGCCGCGGGTTCGGCCCGGGCCACCCCCCACACTGCAAGGATCGCCGGGCCCGATCAGCCACCCTGTCAGTCCCGCAGCAGCTCCAGGGCCCGCGTCCAGTCGTACGAGCCCGGCGTGAAGTCCGCGATCCGCACGCCCATCCGCCGCAGCCGCGCCAGGCTGTCCGGGTAGGCCGGATGCGCCGCCTGCGCCGCGCTCAGGCAGGGCTGGACGGCGACCGGGACGCCCCAGCCGTACGACTCGCAGAGAATCCCCAGCGCCAGGGTGTCCGAGATGCCCAGGGCCCACTTGTTGAGCGTGTTGAAGGTGGCGGGGGACACCACGAGGGCGTCCGGGTCCGGCAGCGGCCGGGGCTCCCCCGGCTTCCGCCAGGCGGAGCGGATCGGGTACCCGGTCCGCTCCTCGATCGCCTCGACGTCGATGAACCCCATGGCCTGGGGCGTAGCCACCACCCCCACGTCCCAGTTCCGCTCCTGCGCGGCCGAGATGAGCTCCCCCACCCCGCCCGCGACCCCCGCCGCGCACACCACGACGTACAGCACCGGCTTCCTCGCCTCGGACACCCCGGGACTCCCCACTCTCGACCTGCCTGCGGACCCCAGAACGGTAAGCCGCCTCCGTGGTCCGCTCCGCCCGCCGGCCCGCGCCCGACGGGATCGACCAGTATTCGAACAACCTGGCCGGGCCCCACCGGTACGCCGACGAACCGAGTGGGCACGGGTGTCCGTCCGCCACCGCGCCCCGGGACGCCGCCCGAGGGGCCAGGAGGCCGGGCATCGCCGTCGTCGCAGGCAGGACACCCTGCGGGAAACCCGGCGGTAGCGTCGGGATCAGGCTCTGCCATGAGCATGATCACGCCGTTTTCCGTTTCGACCGGCCGCCCCGCACCACCCGTGGGTGAAGATCGAACCGGAAAGAGATCGTTCACGATGTTCCTGCGGAATACCGCTCCGACCACCGCGGAAACCCCCTGTCCGGACCGCTGGGGACGGCCCGGACCGGCACCACGGGCCGGACCGGCCGAACAGGACCGACAGGATGGGGAGCACATGCTCTTGGAGCGCGACGAGGTGCTGGACACGGCCTCGGCGGCCGCGGCGGCGGCGCGGGCGGGCAGCGGACGCTGGGTCCTGCTCTCGGCACCGGTGTCCGGCATGGGACGGACCGCCGCGTTGGAGGCGGTCGTCCGGCAGCAGACCGACGGTGACGCCGTGCGCGTGGGACGCGCCCGCGGCGTACCGGAGGAGACGGCGTTCCCGTTCGGGCTCGTCCGGCAGCTCTTCGCGGACGACGAGGCCGTGCCCTTCTCGGTCGCGGCCGGACCGGACGAACAGCGGCTGTTCCACGGGCTGGTGACCAGGCTGACCCGGTCCGCCGCCGAGCGGCCGGTCCTGCTCGCGGTGGACGACCTCCACCACGCCGACGAGCCGTCCCGGCGCTGGCTCGGCTACCTCGCCCGCCGCATCGCCGAGCTCCCCGTCCTGCTGGTGCTCACCGAGCGCGCCGACCCGTCCGATCCGGCCCTCCTGTCGCCCGCCACCGGCACGGCCGTCACCCTCCCCGCGCTCACCGTCCCCGCCGTCATCCGCCTCGCCCGGGACGCCGGCCTGGACCAGCGGTCCACCGTGGCCTGCGTCGAGGCGGGCATCGGCAACCCGGCCCTGGTCCGGGCGCTCGTCGCCGACTTCGCCGACGGGGCGCTCCCCCGCCCGTCGTCCACCCCGTCGCGCAGCCGCTTCCGCGACACGATCGCCCGCTGGCTGGGACGGGCCGACCCCTGCGTCCGCCACGCCTGCCTCGCCCTCGCCGTCGCCGCCGAGGGAGGGATGCCCGTCGGCCCCGGCCTGCTCCACCAGCTCTCCGACCTCTGCACCGCCACACGCTCCCCGGGCGAGCGGTCGGCGCGCCGCATCAGCAGGCTGCTGGACCACCCCCTCGCGCGGGAGGCCGTCCTCGCCGTCGCCGCGCCGGAGGAGATCGCCGCACTGCACACCCGCGTCGCCGAACTGCTCGACGAGAGCGGCGCGCCCGCGACCGCCGTGGCCTCCCGGCTCCTGCGCGTCGAACGACCCGGCGAGGCGTGGATGGCCCGCTCCCTGTCCGAGGCCGCCGAGGAGGCGGTGCGCGCCGGTCACGTCGCGGAGTCCGCCGCGTACCTGCGCCACGCCCTGAGCGGCCCGCTCGATCCGGACCGGCGGGCCGCCCTCACCATGCGCCTCGGCGCCCTGGAGCTCCCGCACAACGCGACCGCCGGGATCCGCCGGCTCCGCACCGGGCTGGAGTTGCACACCGACCTGCGGGAACGGGCGACCGCGGCCACCGCCCTCTGCGCGGCCCACGTCGCGCGCCGGGATCCCGACACCGCGCTGGAGGTCCTCCGCCGGGCCGGTCGCGGCGCCGACGACGACGAACTCGTCCAGGTGCTGGGGACCCTCGGCGCGCTCGTCTCCTCGCACGACAACGACGCCTGGCGCGGCGCCGTCGCCGGCCTGCGCGCGCTCGCCCCGACCGCACCCCCCGCCATCGAGCCCCTGGTGTGCGGACTGATCACCGAGTACGAGGCCGGGGCCGGCCTCTGCTCGGCGGCCGAGGTGCTCGACCGGGTCCGGCCGCGGCTGACCGCACCGGTGGACCCGCGCCTGCGGACCGCCTGGCTCGGCAGCGCGGCCACCCTGCTCCAGTGGGCGGACCGCCTGGACGAGGCACGGGAGTTGACCGGCCAGTGCCTGCCCGCCCCGCCCGTGCCCCCGGACCTGACCGACGTGGGCGTGCAGTGCCTGCTCAGCGTCCGGGCCGAAGCGGCGCTCTGGGCAGGGGAGTTCGACCGCGTCATCGCCGAGAACGCCCCCCTGGTGGAGGCGACCGCCGGACAGGGCGTCCGACTGCCGCACCTGGCCGCCATGGTGGCGACCGCCCGGCGCGAGACGGGCCGGCGCTCCGCGGCCTGGGAGGCCGTGGCCCTGGTCGGCCCGTCCGGCGGCGACAGCTCCTGGGAGTGGAACGAACTCAGCTACACCCGGGCCCTGTTGCACGCCGCGGACGGCGACTGGCAGGCCGCCCTCGACGACTACCTGGTCTGCGGAGCCGGCCAGCTCGCCCACGACTTCGTCAGCCCGGTCGCCACGCCGTGGCGCTCCGGAGCGGCGCTCGCCCTGGTGCGGCTCGGGCGGCGGGACGAAGCCCGCGAACTCGCCGAGGAGGAACTGCGCCACGCCCGGACCTGGGGCACCGCGCGCACCGTGGGCCGGGCACTGCGGGCGTACGCCGCGGCCGTGGGCGGCCGGCTGGCGCTGTGCTCGCTGACCGAGGGCGCCGAGCTGCTCAGGCCGGCCGCCGCGCCCGTGGAACTCGCCGAGGCGCTGATCGACCTCGGCCGGGCCCACATCGAGGCGGGCAACGGCCGCAAGGGCCGCGACACGCTGCGCGAGGCGCACGCCGTGGCCCTGCGGCTGGCCGGGCCCGCCCCGGAGAGCGGCGGACCGGCCCCCGCCGGCCGTCTCCTCGACGCGGCGGAGGAGGCGTTGCGCGAGGGCGGGGTGCGGAACCGGGACGGCGGGCACGCTCTGAGCCCGGCCGAACGGCGCGTGGCCGAACTGGCGGCGGCGGGGCACACCAACGCCCAGATCTCCTCCGCGCTCTGCCTCACCCGCCGCACCGTGGAGACCCACCTCACCAACGCCTACCGGAAGCTGCGGATCGCCCGGCGCACCCAGCTGGTGGCGGCGCTGGAGCGGTAGCGGACGCGGACG
>NZ_JBHVET010000260.1:0-10398 GCF_042802135.1 Kitasatospora sp. NPDC057512 | reverse complement strand
TGCGAGCGGTTCGCACGGGGGCCACGGTCGGCACGGGCACGGGGCCTCAGGCGGTGGCCGCCTTCAGCGCGATGTCGGTGCGGTGCTGGCCGCCCTTGAGGGAGATCCGGTCCACCGCGGCGTACGCGCGCTCGCGCGCCTCGGCCAGGTCGGCGCCGGTCGCGGTGACCGACAGCACGCGGCCGCCGGCGCTCAGCACCTCGCCGTCCTCACCCGCCTTCGTCCCGGCGTGCAGCACGAACGCGGTGCCGTCCGCCTCGGCCTCGGCCAGGCCCTCGATCGGGTCGCCGGTGCGCGGGGCGGCCGGGTAGCCCTCGGAGGCGACGACCACGGTGACGGCCGCGCCCTCGTCCCAGCGCAGCGGCTCCAGCTGGTCCAGGGTGCCGTTGGCCGAGGCCAGCAGCACGCCCGCCAGCGGGGTGCGCAGCCGGGCCAGCACGACCTGGGTCTCCGGGTCGCCGAAGCGGGCGTTGAACTCGATCACCCGGGTACCGCGCGAGGTGAGTGCCAGGCCCGCGTACAGCAGACCGGAGAACTCGGTGCCGCGGCGGCGCAGCTCGTCCACGGTCGGCTGGAGGACGGTCTCCAGGACCTCCTCGACCAGCCCGGCGGGCGCCCACGGCAGCGGCGAGTAGGCGCCCATGCCGCCGGTGTTGGGGCCCTCGTCGCCGTCCAGCGCGCGCTTGAAGTCCTGGGCGGGCTGGAGCGGGACGACGGTCGTGCCGTCGGTGATCGCGAACAGCGAGACCTCGGGGCCGTCCAGGTACTCCTCGATGACCACGCGCTCGCAGGCGGCGGCGTGCGCCAGCGCCTCCGCGCGGTCGGAGGTGACCACGACGCCCTTGCCGGCCGCCAGGCCGTCGTCCTTCACCACGTACGGGGCGCCGAAGGCGTCCAGCGCCTCGGCCGCCTCGGCGGCGGAGGTGCAGACGTAGGAGCGCGCGGTGGGGACGCCGGCCGCGGCCATCACGTCCTTGGCGAAGGCCTTCGAGCCCTCCAGTCGGGCGGCCGCGGCGGACGGGCCGAACACCGGGACGCCGGTCGCGCGCACGGCGTCGGCGACGCCGGCCACCAGCGGGGCCTCCGGCCCGACCACGACCAGGGCGGCGCCGAGCCGGCCGGCCAGCGCGGCGACCTGCGCACCGTCCAGCTGGTCGACCGGGTGGACCGTCGCGACCTGCGCGATCCCGGTGTTGCCCGGGGCACAGTGCAGTTCGGACACAGCGGGATCTTGGGACAGAGAGCGGCACAGGGCGTGTTCGCGGGCGCCGCCGCCGATGACGAGGACCTTCACGCCTGGCAGCGTAGTCGGTGGCCTGTTCCGGCCGCTCTCCGGTCCCGTCGGATCCTCCAGGTGGAACGCTCCGTACGCCGAGCACACTGGAGGATCCTCCAAGCCCGGCCGGGCCGATTCGGCGCCGGGTGCCCGGGTCACGACGGCGGGTCACCGGACCCTCGCTCGGACGGGTGAAATCTCGCCGACCCCCGCAACCCGCCCACCTCGGGTTCCGTTGGCCGAAACCGGTAACGATCAGCGGAGAAGCGCCCCCATGGTCAGCCATTTGGCGGTAAGAAGTGCTGTTGGAGAACCACCGGCGGACACCACGTCAGCCGTTGCGCCGACAGACCCAGCAGTCCGCCCGCCACAGGGAGCCCCACAGGTGAGCCAGCCGGAAATGCAGCCCGAGGAGAGTGCCTGGGGCAAGGAGATCGGTGAGGAGGACCCGCCCGCCGCCGCCGTCGTCCGACGGGCCTCCACCCGACGCCGGGACGATCTGAGCACCCGCCAGTTCCCGCTCGGGGACTGGGGCGAGCCCGCCGAACGGCTGGAGGAGCTCTACCGCTGGTCCGAGGAGCGGGCGGTCGAGGCGATCGAGTGGTACCGCCGGGACCGGATCTGGAAGCGCCGCTGGGCACGCCTGCTGCGGTTCGGCGCGGCCGGCTTCGCGGTGGGCGGGGTGACCGCCCCGCTGGTCGACCTGGCCGGCGCCTTCGCGAACGGCACCGGCTGGGGCTACGTCGGCTTCGCGCTCTCCGCCGGCTGCCTGGCCGCCGACCGGGTCTTCGGCCTCACCTCCGGCTGGATGCGCGACGTCTCCACCGGGCAGGCGCTGCAACGCCGCCTGGAGGCCTTCCAGTTCGACTGGGCGTCGGAGTGCGTGCGCGAGGTGCTCGGCCCGACCGAGGGCACCGCGGGCGAGGCCGCCGAGCGCTGCCTGGGCGTGCTGCGCCGGTTCTGCGAGGACGTCTCGGACATGGTCCGCTCCGAGACCTCGGAGTGGATGCTGGAGTTCCGCGCCTCGATGACCCAGCTGCCCACCCAGTCCGGCGGGGCCTGGGGCGGGCGCAGCGAGCCCGGGGTGGGCGCCCAGGTGCGGGTGCTGCCGCCGCCGGGCACCCGACCCACCATGCCGCGTCAGCGGCCGCCGGAGGGGCCGCTGCGCTAGCGATCGGGGGGCCGGGAGCCGGGTCGGGGCCTCAGGACTCGGGGCTCGGGGCTCGGGGCTCAGAACCCGGGGGCCACGACTCGGGGCTCAGGCGAAGACGATCATCGAGCCCTGGGTGACGCTCCTGGTCGCCGCCGCGTACAGGCCCGACCAGGCGTGCCGCTCCCGGGCGAAGGGGTGGACGTCGTCGATCGGCGGCCCGAACGGCTGCTCCAGGCCGGTCGGGCCGAGCGGCCGGGTCGGGTCCGGCGGGTTGAGCGGGTCGATGCCCAGCGCCGGTGCGACGGCCTGGAGTTCGCGCAGCAGCCCGTGGCTGGAGCCGAGCGGGCCGCCGGAGGCGAGCAGCGTCTCGTCCACCAGCGGCACCGCGAACTCGACCGGCACGTACGCGCCGGCGTGGTCGAAGTGCCAGACCAGGTGCGACTGTTCGGCGCTGCTCTCGAACATCTCCAGCAGCTGCTCGTAGTCGCCGCCGAGCGTGTCGACCGGGGTGATGTCCAGCCCGGTGAGGCCCAACAGGTAGGCGCGGCGCAGGAAGTGCAGCGAGTCGTAGTCGAAGGCGGCTATCGGCTCGACCGCACCGCTGATGCCCGGGACGAACTGGTAGACCGGCACCTCGGGCAGCCCGCGCGAGGCCAGCACCGCGTTGTAGAGCGCGAGGTCGTCCCGGAAGGGGTTGTCGGGACTGTGGCTCAGCACGTCCACCAGCGGGACGAGCCAGAGGTCGCAGGCCATGGCCGGCAGTTCCTCTCCGGAGGCGGGGATCGCCCGCGGAGACGGGGCGACGACGGGGGCTTGGGTCGGTACCCGGACGGCCCGTTGGCGGGGCGCCCGGTCCGACGCCCGCCCACCCTACCGGCCCGGCGCGGCGTGCGGGTCGGGCCGTCCCCGCGGGGCCTCCGGGGGCGGCTCGGGCAGCCGCCGGCCGAACCGGCCGTACGGCGTCGCGCGCGGCTGCGGCACCAGGCCGAGGCCCAGGCCCAGTTCACGGCCGAGCTCCCGGCCCACCTCGTCGCTGCGGCGGCTCCGCTCGGCACGGGCCTCACCGGGCCCGGCGGGTTCGGCGGCCGGCTCCGGCGGGGCCGGCGGCGCGGGCGGCGGCTCGACCGGCACCGCCGGCGGCTCCTCCCCGGCGAACTCGGTGAGCAGCCCGAGGACCGTCACCGACTCCAGCGGCTGCCCGGCCAGCCCGGCCAGCAACCGGACGGTGTACAGGTTGTACTCGCAGATGATCCGGTGCGCGGCGAGCGGGTCGCGGGCCTCGATCGCCTCGACCAGCTCCGGGTGGCGCTCCCAGCAGACCCCGCCCAGCGCGGGCAGCTCCCGCAGGTAGCGCGCGGCGAACATCCAGGACTGCACCCGCAGCCAGTCCAGGTAGTCGGCGATCCGGCGGTTGCCGAGCAGCGCGCCGACCTCCTGCCAGAACCGGCGGTCGCAGCCCACCATCACGTCCAGGTTCCCGGCCCGGGCGGCCCGCACCGCCGCGTCGGCCCGGCGGTGCAGCGAGGACAGCCGGCTGAGGTCGGGCAGCGCCCGGCGGGCGACGTACTGGCGGTGGAAGCTGTCGGTGATCAGGACCCGGGACTCGAAGATCTCCAGGAAGTCGTCCCAGCCCAGCTCGGGCACGGTGAAGCCGCGGTGGTGCTCGGCCCGCAGCAGGCCCTGCGCGCCGAGGTCGACCAGGGCCTCGCGGGCCGGGGTCGCGGAGACGCCGTACAGCTCGGCGATCTCCTTGACGGTGAAGTTGCGGCCGGCCGCGAGTCGGCCGGCCATCATCTCCTCGCGCAGCGCGCCGGCGATCTGCTCGCGCAGGCTGTTGCGGTGGATGACGGGACGGGGGGTGTCGCCTGCGCCGTTGTCAGGCATGGGCGCGACCTCCTCGGGCGGGCCGACCGGGCAGGCCCTCGTACGGGCCGGCGGGGAACACGACGAGTGCTCATCTTCTCAAACCCGATCGACCCAGGTACGAACCAACCCTCCGGAACACCGTCCGCGGCGCCCCGGCGCCGTCCCGACCACGCCCCGTCCCCCGCTCCCGCCGCCGCGCCGGCCCCGCGCCGGCCCCCGCGCCGAGACCCGCGCAGCCCCCGCTCCGGCTCAGCGCTGGACCGGCGCCGGGATCCCCAGCAGGCGGTCCCGCAGCACCGGGAACTCCTCGCGCGCCTTGGCCACCTCGGCCGGGTCGAACTCGACCGTCAGGACCTCCTCGTCCGCCCCCGCCTCGGCCAGCACCCGGCCCCACGGGTCCACCACGATGCTGTGCCCGGCCTGCTCGACCCCGGCGTGCGTCCCGGCGGTGTTGCAGGCCAGCACGAACGCCTGCTCCTCCACCGCCCGGGCCCGGGCCAGCAGCGTCCAGTGCTCGCGCCGCCGGGCCGGCCAGGCCGCCGGGACCACCAGCAGCTGCGCGCCGGCGTCCAGCAGCGCCCGGAACAGCTCCGGGAAGCGCAGGTCGTAGCAGGTGGCCAGGCCCAGCGTGGCGAAGTCGGTGGGCGCGGTGACGATCTCCTGCCCGGCGCCCATCACCACCGCCTCGCCGCTGTCGAAGCCGAAGCGGTGGATCTTGCGGTACGTGTGCACCAGCTCGCCGTCCGGGGAGAACAGCAGCGAGGTGTTGTAGATCGGACCGTCCGGATCGCGTTCGACGATCGAACCGGCGTGCAGCCAGACCCCGGCGGCCCGGGCGGCGGCCGACATCACGTCCGAGGTGGGCCCGTCCAGCGTCTCCGCGCCGTCCGACCAGAGGTCGTAGGCGAAGCCGCCGAGCGGCCACAGCTCCGGGAGCACCACCAGGTCGGCGCCCTGTTGCGCCCGCACCAGGGCGGCCGCCCGAGCCCTCCGCTCGGCGGGCGGCTCCGCGTCGGAGACCGCGAGTTGGATCAATGAAGCGCGCACAGTACCACCGTCCACGGCAAGAGACCTACGATCGTCACCCGAAAGCGCTGCCCAGCTGTCTCCCGGCAGCGTAACGTGCGGTTAGCGTGTGCGCCGGGAAAGCCGGACCATCCCGGTCGGCCGTGACGGCGGGGCACAGGCGGCAAGGAAGCTGACGGAGGGCCGGAGATTCCCGTGACGGACAACCAGACCGTGCAGGCTTACACCGAGGCGTGGACCCAGACCATCGAGTCCATATCGGAGCTGGTCGCCCCCCTTCCCGAGGGCTCCTGGAACCGGGCCACCGAGTGTCCGGGCTGGTCCGTCCGGGACGTCGTCTCGCACGTCATCGCGGTCGAGTCCGACCTGCTCGGCGACCCCCGCCCGATCCACTCGCTGCCGCGTGACCTCCGTCACGTGACCACCGAGTTCGCCCGCTACGTCGAACTCCCGGTCGACAAGCGCCGCTGCCACACCGCGCTGGAGATGACCAGCGAGCTGGAGTACACGATCATCCGGCGCTCCCGGGCACTGCGGAACGCCAAGCAGACGCCCGAGGAGCCGGTGCGCTGGCCGGCCGGGCCGCTGGCCAGGGACATCCCGTACCACGAGCTGCTGCGGAGGCGGGCCTTCGACGTCTGGGTGCACGAGCAGGACCTGCGCCGGGCCCTGGAGGCCCCGGGCAACCTGGACGCGCCGGCCGCCCTGATCACCCGGGACGTGCTGCTGGAGCTGCTGCCCAAGGCCGTCGCCAACAAGGCCGGGGCGCCGGCCGGAACGGCCCTGGTGCTGGACGTCACCGGCCCGGTGGAGTTCCTGCGCACCGTCCGGGTGGACGCCAGCGGCCACTGCACCGTGGACGAGTCGATCAGCCTGGCTCCCGACGTCCAGCTCACCATGGACTGGGAGACCTACCTGCGGCTCGCCTGCGGCCGCGGCCGGCCCGGCCCGGTCTCCGTCGAGGGCGACCAGGAGCTGGCCGAACGGGTGCTGGCCAACTTCTCGGTCACCATCTGAGGCCTGCCGCCCGGGGCCGGACGCCGGGCCCCGGGCTCAGCCCGCCTGCGCCGCGACCTTCCGGCGCAGCCGCAGGATCATCGCCGTGCCCACCGCCAGCGGGACGTACTGCCAGCAGAACGCCCAGCGGAAGGCGGCGGCCGAGTACCCGCCGGCCCCGTCCGGGGAGAGCGCGTCCAGCAGGACGCCGATGCCGAACAGGGTGATCATCGTGCCGATGAAGCCGCCCATGTTGACGATCCCGGAGGCGGTGCCGAGCCGCTCCGCGGGGTTGCGGGCGCGCGCGTAGTCGAGGCCGACCAGCGAGGCCGGGCCGTTGCTGCCCATCACCAGGATGATTCCGACCAGCAGCCAGGTCGGCGGGTGGCCGCCCGGCCAGGCCAGCACCAGCGCCCAGCCGAGCGCGGTGGTCACGACGACGGTCAGCACGATCGGCATCCGGGCCCGCGCCGAGGCGGAGAGCAGCCGGCCGAAGAGGAAGCCGAAGCTCATGTTGCTGAGCACCAGCAGGGTCAGCAGCCCGCCGGCCCCCGCCCGGGACATGCCCTGCGCCTGCACCAGGTAGGGCAGGCCCCAGAGCAGGCCGAAGGCGTTGCCGGGGAACTGGGTGGTGAAGTGGATCCAGAGCCCGAGCCGGGTGCCCGGCTCCCGCCAGCAGGCGAGGACCTGCTGGCCGACCTTCGGCCGTACGCCGGTCGCACCGGCCTTCCCGGCCTCCCCGGTCCGGGCGGCGGCCTCCTGCGGGGGCGTGTCCCTGAGGAAGAGCGCGACCAGCGCGAACACCGCCACGCCCAGCAGCGCGATCGCGGTGAAGGTGGGCGTCCAGCCCTCGCTGTGCAGCGCCTGGGCGAGCACTACGGTGGTGACCAGGTTGCCGCCCATCCCGGCCAGGCCGGTCAGCTGGGCGACGAACGGGTTCCGGGCCGCCGGGAACCACCGGGCGGCGATCCGCAGCACGCTGATGAAGGTCATCGCGTCGCCGCAGCCGAGCACCGCGCGGGAGGCCAGCGCGGGGCCGAAGGAGGAGCTGAACGCGAAGGCCAGCTGACCGGCGCTCAGCAGCAGGACGCCCAGCAGCAGCACCCGGCGCGGCCCGAACCGGTCGACCAGCAGGCCGACCGGGATCTGCATGGCCGCGTAGACCAGCACCTGGAGGATCGAGAAGGTGGAGAGCGCCGAGGCGCCGATGCCGAAGCGGTCGGCGGCGTCCAGTCCGGCCACGCCGAGGCTGGTGCGGTGGATGACGGCCAGGATGTAGACGCTGACGCCGACGGACCAGGCCAGCCAGGCCGCGCGGCCGCCGGGCGGCTCGAACGCGGCTCCGGGCACCGGCGCGGGGACGACCGGCTGGGCGGCCGGGGGCCCGGCGGCGGGTCGGGGAGCGGGGACGGACGGGGACGGGGCTGGACGGGCGGGCTCCACGGTCATAGTCCGACCAGATTAGTCATCCCATGATTGGACGCCCAGATCCGGGGCGCGCACCGCGCCTCAGCCGGTCAGCGTCCAGGACACCGAGCGGGTCATGTGCCGCTCCCGGAAGGCCTCGTCCCGCACCCAGTCGGTGGTGTCCTTGACGGTCGCCGTCACGGTGGCCGTCCGGCCCGGGGCCAGCTCCAGCGCGGCGGTGTCCAGCCAGGAGCCGTCGGGGGACTGCGGCGTCACCGGGACGCCGTTCACCTTCCACTCCACCTTCAGCTGCCGCGGGCCGGTCAGCGGCAGCGGCCGGACGTCGAGCCGGGGCCGCCCGGACACCTCGCCGGGGGCCGGCACCGGGGCGTCGGTCGGCCGGACCCTGCGGTAGAGCTCCTCGATGATCGCCTCGCGCGAGGGGAGGTTGTACGCGCTGCCGAGGGTGCGCATCACCGAGTCCGGGGTGGGCCGGTAGAGGCCGTTGGCGCTGCGGTACGCCCCGATCACCCCGGCCCCGTCCGGGGACTCGGCACCCAGCCAGCGCCACCACTTGGTCTGCTTCCTGCGCATGTCGTCGGCGTTGAGGGTGGCGAGGTTCGGGTAGTCGGCGTCGTCCGGGGCGCTGTCGTACTCGTCGCCGAGGTCCCCCACGGTGTGCCCGATCTCGTGCTGGATGATCCGCCCGGCGTCCGGGCTGCCGCCCGCCAGGGTGGTCACGCCGGTGCCGCCGGCGCCCCCGTACTCGGTGGAGTTGGCCAGGGCTATCAGGTACTGCGGCCCGGCGCCGCCCCCCGCGTACCGGGCGGTGGCGGCCTCGTCGGCGCAGAGCAGCCGGGCGGTGCCCTCGCACCAGAAGTGCATGCCGAGCGGGGTGGCGGTCTTGCGGCCGCGGCTCTCGGACTCCGCTATCCCGGAGACCGGGGAGACCACCTCGACCCGCCTGATGTTGAAGAAGCCCTGGTAGGTGCGGAAGGGCTCGATGTCCATCAGCGCGTGCCAGGCCTTGTCGGCCTGCTGCCGGAAGAGGTCCTGCTCGCCGGCCGTGTAGCCGTCGCCGAGCAGCACCAGGGTGATCCGGTTGGCCGGGTCCCCGGTGCGGCGTATGTCGACGGTGGGGGCGGCCGCGGGTATCCGCTGGTCGGCCTGGAGGGCCGCGTGCGGCGGCACCGCGCGGTCGGCCGCGGCCCCCGGCCCGATCGCGCCGAACGGCGAGGGGCCGACCAGCTCCAGGGCGCCCGGGAGGGCGGCGGCGGACACCAGCACGAGTGCGGCCAGACTCCGGACGAGACGGCCAGGGTTGCCAGGCGGCATACGGGTGCGTCCTCCGGGTTCCGGTCACCCGGCGTCGCCCGGGTGGTGGAGCGGAGACGTACCCGGGCGGCCGGGACTCCCCTATCCGGCCGCGAAAAAGTCACCGACCTGGCCGAACGATCCGTACTTTCCGGATCATTCAGGTCATACCAACCATCACTCGGACGGTCTCCGAGGCCCGCCGAAGAACGTCGAAAAATTCTCGGAACCCGTCTGCAACCCCCGGCGGGGATGCGCGTCTATACGGATGAAGGCACGGAGAGCGAGACCGGCGGAGCCGAGGGGCGCTTCCGCTCGTGAAGGAGCGGGGCCGGTCGTCTTCGCCCACACACACCGTCAGACCCATGACCCTGGGGAGTCACGTCATGCGCACGTCCGTTATCAACCGTTTTGCGAAGAACGACCGCGCCTTCTCCGGCCGCCGCCGCATCGCCACCGTCGCCGCCACCGTCGTCCTCGCCGGCGGCGTCCAGCTCCTCGCCACCGACACCGCCTGGGCCTGCGGGGACCACCGGCTCAACGGCGCGTACGAGGCTCCGGCCAACGTGCCCGGGCTGTCCCCGGACACCTCCATCGTCTCCGCGAAGTCCTCCGTGGTGGCGGACGGCAGCTGGAACGAGGTCTCCGTCAAGGTCACCAACAAGGCCGCCGAGGACGCCCACGGCATGGAGCCCTTCCTTGGCATCCACACCCCGGGCTCGGGCGCAGCGGCCCGCCTCAAGGACGTCAGGATCCAGTACCTGGACTACACCGGCGCCTGGAAGAACCTCCAGCTGATCGACGGCTGCTCCCGCGTCGTCGACATCACCGGCTCCCAGCGCCAGCGGATGGCCGCCAACAGCTCGGTGACCTTCAGGTTCCGGTACTCGCTGGCCGCCGCCACCCCGGCCGGCGTGACCACGATCGACCTGCTGGCCTCGACCGAGATGGCCGGCTCCCAGGGCCCGGGCGACTCGGGCTTCAAGCCGGTCAAGGTGACCCCCCCCCAGGACACCGCCGGTGCCAAGCCGACCACCCCGGCCAAGCCCGCGCCCACCAAGGACACCAAGCCGGCCCCGGCCAAGCCCGCCACCGAGCAGACCAAGGACACCGCCCCGGCCGCCCCGGCCCCGAAGCCGACCACCCCCACCGCCGCCCCGGCCACCACCGCCCCCGCCGGCACCCCCGAGCTCGCCCAGACCGGTTCCTCCTCCACCAACACCTTCCTCGCCGCCTCCTCCGCCCTGCTCCTCGCCCTCGGAGCCGGCGTCCTGATCGCCGTCCGTCGACTCCGCCCCCAGCGCTAGGGCCTGCGGGCGGTCACACCGAAGGGGCCCTCCTCCGCACGGCGGTGCGGAGG
>NZ_JBHVET010000259.1:0-10415 GCF_042802135.1 Kitasatospora sp. NPDC057512 | reverse complement strand
GCGCGGCCGTGTTCGACCCGGGCGTGGGCGGAGTCGGAGGCGGCGCGGCGGGTGAGTTCGGCGATCGGCAGCGGGGTGTGGGCGGCGGCGAGGACGAGGTTGCCGAAGCGCTTGCCGCGCAGCACGGCGGGGTCGGCGATCAGGCAGAGCTCGGGGAAGACCGCGGCGAGGGTGGCGACCTGGGAGCGGGCGAAGGGCAGGGCGCCGCCGTCGGCGATGTTGGCGGCGTACCAGCCGCCGGGGGCGAGGGCGCGGGCGGCGAGGGTGGTGAACTCGACGGTGGTGCAGTGGGCCGGGGTGCGGGCCCCGGAGAAGACGTCGGTGATCACCAGGTCGACGCTGTCCTCGGGGGTGCGTTCCAGCACGCTGCGGGCGTCCGCGCCGCGCACCTTGATCTGCCAGCCGCGTTCCAGGGGGAGTTCGGCGCGGACGAGTTCGGTGAGCTCGGTGTCGATCTCGGCGACCTGCTGACGGGAGCGCGGCCGGGTCGCGGCGGTGTAGCGGGCGAGGGTGAGGGCGCCGCCGCCGAGGTGCAGGACGGTGAGCGGGCGGCCGGGCGGGGCGACCAGGTCGATCAGGTGGCCGAGCCGGCGCTGGTACTCGAAGCCGAGGCGGGTGGGGTCGGCGAGGTCGACGAGGGACTGCGGGGCGCCGTCGATCAGCAGCGACCAGGCGGCGGGGCGGTCGCGGTCGGGGCGCAGCTCGGCGAGGCCGGAGCCGACGGGGCGGCTGAGCGGGCCCTGGGCGTGGGTGCGTCCGCCCGGTCCGGTGGTGGCCGCGGGTTCCGGGCCGCGTGCGGCTCTGCTGCTTCGTCCCATGGCGGCCATTATCGCCGCCGCCGGGGGACGTCCGCTGGTCAGGGGCGTGCCCCGGGGGCCCGGCCGGAGGGCGACCGGCCCGGCGGGGTCCGCGCGGCACGCCCGCTAGAACGGGCCGAGGCCGCCCGCGGTGAGTGTGCAGGCGGCCTCGCAGAGGGCGGATCGGAGGACCCAGGCGTCGGTGGGGCGGGCGGTGCGGCCGGCGCCGGAGGGCGGGATCACCCAGCGCGGGTCGGTGGCGGGAGGCACCAGGGCGCCCGCGGTACAGGAGCTGCCGGGCAGGTGCCAGGTCTCCCAGGTGCCGGCCGGGACGAGGAAGGAGACGGTGCTGCCGTTGCGGCTCTGCAGGACGACTCCGCAGGCGCGGCGCAGTCTCAGGATGTCGACGGCCTCCAGGCCGTGCCGCAGGGCGACGGTCACGGTGTCGCAGGCGCTGACGACGGTGCCCTCCTCGGGGGCGGTGCGCTCGCGCCGGTGGCCGCCGCGGGGGAGGCGGCCGCCTTCGGCCGGTCCCCGGCCGGAGAGCCGGTCGTCGGCGGGTTCGGGGAGCAGGGCGGGGGCCGCGCCGGCGAGCACTCCCCCGGGGACGAGTCGGTACTGCGGCAGTCCGGTGGCCATCATGCGCTCTCCTGTGCCTCGTCGGGTCCGGAAGCACAGCCGTTGGGAGGGGCCGCCTGGCTGGGACGGGCCGGGCGACGGCGTGGGCTTCTTCCTCGTACCAGGACAACGCGGGGGTCGTGGCGCAGGCCACGGGGCGCATTACAGCAAGGCATGGCATTTCATGGCGGATACCCCGCAACATCGCCCTTTTTACCCGGGTTTGACAGCAGATGTCCCACCAACCGAATGTGTCCGCTCGGTGACTCCGAGTACTCTCGGCGCCATGGCAGCCACCCCACCGGCCGAGCCGAACCGTCCGTCCCCCAACGCCGTGATGCGCGCACTGCGCGGCGACCGCTCACCCGGCGAGTTCGCCACGGCCGTCCGCAGGGCCGCCCGCGAGATCGGCGAGCACGTGTCCTGCGACGCCCGGTACGTCGGGCGGGTCGAGTCCGGTGAGATCCGCTGCCCCAACTACGCCTACGAGCGGGTGTTCCGGCACATGTGGCCGGACCGCGCGCTCACCGACCTCGGCTTCGCCCCCCGGACCTCCGTCCGCCGCCGCTCGGCGGACGGATCCGGCGGGCGGAGCGAACCCCCTGCGCTCCACCCGGCGTTCCCGCCCCCGCCCGCCCCGCGCTCACCACTCTCCACTCAACTCCCGTACGCTGCCTCGCCGTACGCGGATCCAGCCGCACCGGACGGGCCCCCGTGGCCGAGCCCCGGGGCGGTGCCCAGGGGGCCCGATGGATCGCCCAACCTCGACGAGGAGAACGACGACGTGCGTCGCCGTACGTTCCTGGCCGGCGGCACCACCGCGCTGGCCTCCGTGATCGGCATCGACCGACCGGCCTCGGCGGTCGGCCGGCCGGCCGGCGCCGACGGTGCCTCCGGTGCGCTCGCCGGCCAAGGCGCCTTCCCCGGTGCGGAGTTCACCGCGCCGTCGCTGCTCGGCGGCGAACCGCTGGTGCCCGGCCGGCCCGGGCCGGTGGGGCCGCTGCGCCGGGTCGGCGCCGCCGAGGTGCTCGGCGTGGAACAGGCCGTCCGGGAGATCCGGCTGGCCGACGACGCGCACGGCGCCGACGCCCTGTACGAGCTCGCCGGGCGGTCGCTGCGCGACGCGTACGTGCTGCTCAACGAGTGCGAGTACGGCCCGGAGACGGAACGCCGGCTCCAGACCGGGGCGGGCGAACTCGCCATCTCCGTCGGCTGGTTGGCCCACGACTCGAACCGGCTCGCGGACGCCCGCTCGTTCTACTCCGAGGCGCTCGCCACCGCCCGGATGGCCGGGGACTCCGCCCTGGAGGCGCACGTCTTCTGCAACAGCGCCTTCCTGGCCCGGGACGCCGGCCGCCCGCGCGAGGCGCTGCGCGCCGCCCAGGCCGGGCAGGTCGCCGCCCGGGGCCTGGGCTCCGAGCGGCTGCTCGCCCTGCTGGCCATGCGCGAGGCCGGCGCCTGGGCGCTGCTCCAGGACCGCGTCTCCTGCGAGCGCGCGCTCGGCCGGGCGTACGCCCTGTTCGACCGGGGGCCCGGCGGGCGGGACCCGGAGTGGATGTCCTTCTTCGGCGAGGCCGAGATCGCCGGCCTCCAGTCGCAGTGCTGGTCGGCGCTCGGCGACTGGGACCGCGCCAGCGAGCAGGCCGGGCTGGCGATAGCGCTCCAGAAGCCGCACTTCGTCCGCAACCGGGTGCTGTACACCGCCGAGCTGGCCCACGACCGGCTCGGCCGCGGGGACCTGGCGGGGGCGGCGCACCACGGCTCGGCCGCCGTCGCGCTGTTCGGCGCCGTCCGCTCGGCCCGGATCCGGAGCATGCTCGCGGACACCGCCGGACGGCTGCGCCCGCACGTCGCGGTGCCGGAGGTGCGCCGGTTCCTGACCGACTACGACCGGGCGGCGGCCGCCTGAGCCCCGCCGCCCGGCCCGGCCCCGGCCTCAACGGGCCCGGAGCGGGCCCCGGACCGTACCCCGAAGCGGGCCCCGGAGCCGCCCGGCCCGGCGGGCTCAGTGCACGGCGGGCTCAGTGCCCGGCGGCCAGGCCCTCCAGGTGGGACAGGTCGTTCCAGACCTCCACCGCCGGGGCGCCGTACTCCCAGGACAGCACGCACAGCGCGGCCGTACCGAGCTTGAACCGCTGGGCGTACTCGGGCGGCAGGCCCAGCCAGCGGGCGGTGAGGATGCGCAGCAGGTGGCCGTGCGCGAACAGGATCACGTCCCGGTCGGCGCAGTGCATCACGGTGGTGTCCTGGGCGGGGACGCCGTGCTCCTCGTTGAGGCCGGCCAGGAAGGCGTCCACCCGGGCGGCCACCTCGGAGAGCTTCTCGCCGCCGGGCACCCCGTCGCGCCAGATCAGCCAGCCGGGCTGGTCGCTGGACCGGATGTCCGCTCCGGTACGGCCCTCGTACCGGCCGTAGTCCCACTCCATCAGCTCCGGACGCTCCACCGCGCGGTCGCCGAAGCCGGCCAGCTCGCAGGTCTCCTTGGCCCGGCCCAGCGGGCTGGTGTAGACGAGCGCGTCCGGCAGCCCGTTCCAGGGGGCCTTGGCGAGGCGGACGCCGAGGGCCCGGGCCATCGCCCGGCCCTCCTCGGTCAGCGGGATGTCGGTGCGGCCGGTGTGGCGGCCGGTGGCGGACCACTCGGTCTCGCCGTGGCGGACCAGCACGATGCGGGCGGGCATGGGGACTCCTAGCGACGGGGCGGTGGCAACGGTCGGTCGGTCTCACCATTGAGCACCGGGCTCCATGATCCCCCACCCGGGCGGCGGGCACGATCGAGGGCCCGTCCCCGCGGCCGCGGACCGGGGGCGGCAGTTGTCCGGTTCCGGCCGCGGACCACCTGTCCAACGGCCGGTCCGCACCGCGTTGTCGGACCCGGATGCGACACTGGGCCGCACCATGAACGTCTCGACGAACGTCCCGCCGCGCGGGCCCGCTGAGCCGCTCGCCCGGCGGCTCGCGGAGCTGCGCGGACCGGCCCCGCAGCGCAGTCTGAACGCCCGCTCCCTCGCCGCGCTCGCCGCCAACCCGGGCTGCCACCGCCGCGCCGTGCTCGACGCGGCCGGAGTGGACAAGTCGGCGCTGGCGGCCCGGCTCGGGCGCCCCGCCCCCTTCGGCCAGTCCCCCTTCGCCATCGCCCGCGGCGTGATCTTCGAGTCCCGACTGAAGGCGGACGGCTACGCCCCGCTGCTGGAGCCGCTCCGCCACCACCTGGGCCTCCCGGTGGACGGCCACGCCCCGCTCCTGGTGCCGGACCTGCTGCACCGCTCGGGCCCGGCCGTGCGCGCCGACCGGACGGCCGAGGCACTGGCCCTGGCCGCCGCCGACCCGGAGGCCTGGACGCTGCTGGACCACCCGATGCTGCGCCTGGGGGTGGCCGGCAGCACCGCCTACCTGGAGCCGGACGCGCTGGTGGTGCACGGCGGGCGGTGCACCGTGGTCGAGATCAAGTCCTTCCCGGTGCTGGACGGCGGCGCGGACCCGGCCAAGGTCGGCGCCGCCGCCCGGCAGGCCGCCGTGTACGTGCTGGCGCTCCAGCGGCTCGCCGCCGCGGCGGCCGGGCAGCCGCTCGCCGAGGACCCGTACACCGAGCAGCGACTGCCGGGCAGTCCGCGCACCAGCGTGCTGCTGGTCTGCCCGAAGGACTTCGGCAACCGGCCGACCGCGGTCGCCGTGGACGTCCGTCGCGAACTGGCCACCACCCGCCGCCAGCTGGGCCGGATGACCGGCATCGGCCGGCTGCTGGCGGTGCTGCCGCCGGACGCCGACTTCGACCTGGCCGCCGACGAGGACGGCGCGCCGGCCCGGACCACCGAACAGCTGGCCGCCTCGGTCGAGGCGGTGCCCGCCGCGTACAGCCCGGACTGCCTCTCCACCTGCGAACTCGGCTTCCACTGCCGCGCCCGGGCCCGCTGCGGCGACCGGGTCGAGCAGCTCGGCCGGGGCGTGCGCGGCGAGCTGGGCAGCATCCGTACGGTGGCCGAGGCGCTGGCCGCCGCCGGCACCAAGAGCGAGGACCTGGACGGCGCGGACGACGCCGCCGAGCGCCTGGCCTACGCGGCCGCCCTGCGCGCCGAAGCCCTGGGCGCCGAAGCCCTGGGCGCCGGCGGTGTGGGGGCGGAAACCCGAGGGGCTCGCGCATGAGTCTGCTCACCACCCTCGCCCGGCTGGAGGCCGTCCGCAGCGGCCGGGCCGAGCCGCTGGCCACCGTCCGGCACCGGCACCTGTCCGACCGCCCGATGGTGCTGGTCCCGCTGACCGCCGCCGGCGAGTCCGGCGCACCCCTCGCGGTGATGCTCGGCACCGACCGGGACGCGCCCCGGCTGCACCTGGTGCCGCAGCCGCTCAACCGCACCCTGCGGTTCGACTTCCTGGCCGAGCTGGCCGCCGACCTGCTGCCCTACCTGGAGTCCTTCGCCGAGGACGTCGAGCAGATCGAGGGCTCCGAGAAGGACCCGGAGACCGGCGAGAAGACCCAGGTGTTCCGCGAGCTGTGCGCCGACGCCCCGCAGCTGGTCGTGCCGAACGGCGCGGGCGTGCACCACCTCGCCCTGATCGGCCGCTCGACCCGCTTCCGCCGCACCGCCGAGGACGAGGAGCCGGGCCCGTACCCGGCGCCGGTCCGGGTGCCGCTGCTCGGCCGCTGGCTGACCCACCTCACCGACCGCGCCCAGGTGCCCGGCTCCTCGCTGCTGCTGCCGATGACCGGCCTGCTGGCACGGCACTGGGCGACCGGCCAGAGCCACCTGGAGGACCAGCACCTGGCGGCCCGGCTCGCCTGGCACCGCCCGCCGCCCGGCCTGACCGGCGCGCAGGCGGCCGAGCTGGCCGAGTCCGCCCGGGACGACCGGGGGCAGCTGCTGCACCCGCCGGCCGGACCGGCCACCGACCCGCGCTTCGACGAGTTCGTGCTGGCCCCGGCGATCGCCCGCTACGACTCCGCGGTGGGCGCCCTGCGGCACAGCACCGAGCAGCGCGACGAGGCCGCCGCCGGGCGTGCCCGGGCGGCCGTACGGGCGGCGGTGACGGCACTGGAGGAGGCGCTGACGTCGGTCCTGCTGCCCACCTGGCGGGACGTCTGGCAGGGCCTGGACCTGCTGCGCGCCCTGCCGCCGGGCGATCACCTGGCGGAGCGCTGGACGGGCGACCGCTGGTCCTACACCGGCCACCGGGACCGGCTGGCGGCCGGCGAGCCGCCGCAGCCCCGGCAGGACGACGCCGTCACCGCCGCCCGCAAGCTCGCCCAGCGCGAACGCGAGCAGGCCCGTCTGGACGTCCAGGAGGCGCTGGACGACCCGCTGGCGATGGCCGAGCACCGGCTGTCCGGCGAGGCGTTCAGCGGCGTGGTGACGGAGGTGGTGCCGGACTGGGACACCACCGGCCGCTCCCCCAAGCCGCGTCCGCTGGTCACCCTGCGCACCGCCGACCGCCCGCACGCGGACCTCGGCCGGGAGGTGCACCGGGTGCACGGCCCTACCCCGCAGAAGGCCGAGATCGTCGCGGTGGACACCACCGAGGGCACCCTGACGCTGCGGGTGCTCTCCGGCATGGGCCGCCGGAAGGAGCCGGAGCCGGGCAGCCTGCCCGAGCCCGGCGAGCCGGTCACCTTCACCCTGTTCGAGCTGACCGTCCGCCAGTCCGCGCCGCTGCCCGAGCCGGACGACACCCCCTGGACCCACGGCGGCCCGCCCGGCGCCGCGCCCGTACCCGCCCCGTCCGCCTCCGAGGAGTGGGAGTGAGCCGTCCGATGACCCCCGAGCAGGCCCCGGGCGCGGCCGCCGACGCCGCGGTGGCCCGGATCCTGGCGGCCACCGTCCGTCCGCCGGCCGGCGCCCCGCGCGGCGTGGTGGTGGACTCCCCGCCCGGCGCCGGGAAGTCGACGCTCGTGGTGCGGGCCGCGCGCGAGCTGGTCGGCGCCGGCGAGCGGCTGATGATCGTCGCCCAGACCAACGGCCAGGTGGACGACCTGGTGGGCCGACTGGCCGAGAAGGCGCCGGAGCTGACGATCGGCCGGCTGCACGCCGCGGACTCCCGGCCCGGCCCGGAGGTGCTGAAGCACGCCAACGTCACGCCCTCCGACAAGGTCGCCGACCTGGTCGAGCACGACGTGGTGATCTCCACCTCGGCCAAGTGGCAGTGGGTGCGGACGGAGGCCCCCTGGCGGCACGCGATCGTCGACGAGGCGTACCAGATGCGCTCGGACGCCCTGCTCGCGGTGGCCCGGCTGTTCGAGCGGGCGCTGTTCGTCGGCGACCCGGGCCAGCTGGACCCGTTCACCGTGGTCGGCACCGAGCAGTGGGCCGGGCTGTCGTACGACCCGTCCGGCAGCGCGGTGGTCACCATGCTGGCGCACAACCCGGAGATCGAGCCGCACCGGCTGCCGGTCTCCTGGCGGCTGCCCGCCAGCGCCGCGCCGCTGATCTCGCGGGCCTTCTACCCGTACACGCCGTTCCGCTCCGGCACCGGCCCGGACGACCGCCGGCTGACGGCCGCCGTCCGCCCGGACGGCTCGGCCCTGGACGCGGTGATCGACCGGGCCGCCGAACACGGCTGGGCCCTGCTGGAACTGCCCGCCCGGCACACCGTACGGACCGACCCGCAGGCCGTGGCGGCCGTCGCGGCCACCGTCCGCCGGCTGCTGGAGCGGGGGCTGACCGCCCACTCCGAGCAGGGCGGGGCGCCGCTCACCGCGGACCGGGTCGCCGTCGGCACCGCCCACCGGGACCAGGCGGCGGCCGTGCGCGCGGCGCTGCTCAAGGCGGGCGTGCCGGTGGACGGCGCGGCCGGTCCGGCCGTCACCGTGGACACCGCCAACCGCCTGCAGGGCCGCGAGTACGACGTCACCGTGGTGCTGCACCCGCTCTCCGGGCGCCCCGACGCGACCGCCTTCCACCTGGAGACCGGCCGGCTCTGCGTGCTCGCCTCCCGGCACCGGCACGCCTGCATCGTGGTGGCCCGGGCCGGGATCGCCGAGCTGCTGGACGAGCACCCCGCGACCGAGCCGGTGCAGCTGGGCGTCCCGGTGGCCTTTCCGGACGGCTGGGAGGCCAACCACCAGGTGCTGGAGCACCTGGGCCGCCACCGGGTCCACCTGCGCTGAGGCCCGTCCGGCCGGCCGCCGGGGTCAGTCCTCGGTCTCGCAGACCGCGTAGGCCACCACCGACCCCCGCTCCGCCTGCGCGCTCCAGCCGCGCGCGTCGGCGGTGGGGCCGTCGGCGCGCACCGGACCGTCCGCGTCGGGCTGGAGCCGGTAGCCGCCGCCGGTCAGGTGGGTGCCGGCCGGGCAGGTCGCCGTCGAGACGCCGCCGGGGGCGCTCGGCTCCCCGGTGACCACCAGCGCCGTCTCGGCGGCCGCGGCGGGCGGGGCGACGGAGGCGGCGACCGCGAGCAGGACGCCCGGCAGGGACAGGACGGACAGGGCGAGGGCCGTGAGGCCTCTTCTCACACGCATGGGGTTCTCTCCGGTTTCATCGGCTTCGTCGGCTTCGTCGGCTGTATCGGCTGTATCGGCTTCGTCGGACAGCCCGGGCGCACCGGGTGCACCGGGCGCACCGGGCGCACCGGGACAACCGGTTCGCATGCGATCCGGAAGCGCGGCGCACGAGTCGCGCGCCCGGCGTGCGCCGGGGAATAGCGCTCGCGTGCGCACCGTTCCGCTACCGGCCACCGCCGCGAGACAATGGACGGCGGCCACGACCGGGCGGCGCAGCCCGGAGCAGATTTCCCCCACCCCCACCCGAGACCCGGAGGTGTCCGTCCATGCCCGACTCCCCAGAGTCGTCCGAGCCCACCAGGCGCCTGCGTCCGGTGCAGCTGCTGTTCGAGCCGCAGTCCGCCGAACCCGAGCCGGAACGATTCTTCGACCTGGAGTCGATCGAGGACCCGGCGGAGCTGCTGCGCCGCTCCACGGAGCTGGCCCTGGCCTTCCGGGCCGCCGCCGAGCGGGCCACGGACTTCCAGGCGGTCGCCGCCGCACAGCTCGCCGACCCGCGCCGGTTCGACGCGCTGTCCGACGCCGAGGTCGCCCAGCGGGCGGACTGGACCCCGGACTACGCCGCCAAGATGATCGAGTACGGCCGCACCCTGCTCCAGCCGCGCCGGCACGAGGACTGACCGCCCGCGGCCGGACACGGGCCCCTGGCATATGCGCGGCGGGGAAGGGTACGCCGTCCCCCGCCGCGCTGTCCGGCGAACCGCGCTTTCCGTCGCACCGCGGGCGCGCGCCGCGCAGGCTGCTCTCCGTGGAGATCTGGACGCAGCAATCGGAGACGCGGCAGTCGGTGTCGTACCCGTCGGTGATGCACCCGTCGGTGGAGTGCGTCGGCGCGGCCGGGGAGGCCTGGCTCGCCTCCGCCAGCGAGTACCCGCGCAGCATGCGCGCCCTGTGGGAGAGCCGCCCCTGGGCGCCCTCGGTACTGCCCTGCGGGCGCGCCTTCGACGTGATCAGCATGCCGGCGCTGTTCGGCCGCCGGGTGCTGGACGAGCTGTGGGCCTCCGGGCCGGGCTGCGGGCCGGTGGCCGTCCACCGGGGGCGGCTGCTGCTGTTCGTCCAGCCGGGCGCGGCACCCCGGCTGCGCCGGCTGCTGGCCTGGGAGGAGTGGGCCCGGGACGTGCCGCCGCTGCTGTGCCACGGCAAGGGCGACGCGGTGACCGTGCCGCCCCTGCAGCGGATGGTGAACAGCCCGGACTCCCCCGGGCAGGGCGCCGGCCGGTGGATCGTCGCGCCGGAGGGGCGCGATCCCCGGCTGCCCGGCGCCGCGGTGGTGCTGTGGGCCTGCGTCCGGGCGGCGCGCGAGCCGGGCGCGCCGCTTCCCGCCGGGGCGGCCGTCGTGACCGGGGGGTGAACGCGGGGCGACCGGTATTCGATTTTGGCTCGGCCGCACGGCGCTGCTAGAGTCTTCTCTGTCAGCAGGCGCCGCTAGCTCAGTTGGTTAGAGCAGCTGACTCTTAATCAGCGGGTCCGGGGTTCGAGTCCCTGGCGGCGCACAGACAGCCGGAAGGCCC
>NZ_JBHVET010000258.1:0-10460 GCF_042802135.1 Kitasatospora sp. NPDC057512 | reverse complement strand
CGGCACGAACCGCGCGCCCCGCCGAGCGGCAGGACGGCCGGAGTTCCACCGGGCGATTTTCCCCCGACCAAGGAGATCGCCCGGACCGGAACTCCGGCCGTAGTGTTTTTCCGGGAGCCGTCCCGAGTCGGAAGTCGTCCCGAGTCGGAAGTCGTCCCGAGCCGCGAGTCGTCCCGAGTGCCGTCGAGCCCGGTGGCTACGGCTGGACGTAGCCGTTCAGGAAGTCGCCGATCCGGGTCACCGCGTCGGTGATCTCCTCCGGCCGGGGCAGCGTGACCAGCCGGAAGTGGTCCGGCTCGGGCCAGTTGAAGCCGGTGCCCTGGACCAGCAGGATGCGCTGGGAGCGCAGCAGGTCGAGCACCATCCGGGCGTCGTCCTTGATCTTGTGGACCTTGGGGTCCAGCCGGGGGAAGGCGTACAGCGCGCCCTTGGGCTTGACGCAGCTGACCCCGGGGATCTCGTTGAGCAGCTTGTACGCGGCGTCGCGCGAGGCGTGCAGCCGGCCGCCGGGCAGCACCAGGTCGCGGATCGACTGCCGCCCGCCGAGCGCGGCGGCCACTGCGTGCTGCGCGGGCATGTTGGCGCACAGTCGCATCGAGGCGAGCACGGTCAGGCCCTCGATGTAGCTGCGGGCCCGGTGCCGGTCGCCGGACAGCACCATCCAGCCGGAGCGGAAGCCCGCGACCCGGTACGCCTTGGACAGTCCGTTGAAGGTGACGCAGAAGAGGTCCGGGGCCAGGGTGGCCAGCGGGACGTGCTCGGCGTCGTCGTAGAGGATCTTGTCGTAGATCTCGTCCGCGTAGACCACCAGGTCGTGCCGGCGGGCGATCTCCGCGATGCCCTCCAGCACCTCGCGCGGGTAGACCGCACCGGTCGGGTTGTTCGGGTTGATCACCACGATGGCCCTGGTCCGGTCGGTGACCTTGGCCTCGATGTCGGCGAGGTCCGGGTACCACTCGGACTGCTCGTCGCAGCGGTAGTGCACGGCGGTGCCGCCGGCCAGCGAGACCGAGGCGGTCCACAGCGGGTAGTCCGGGGCCGGGACGAGCACCTCGTCGCCGTCGTCCAGCAGGGCGGTCATGGCCAGCTGGATCAGTTCGGAGACGCCGTTGCCGAGGAAGACGTCGTCGACGGAGAGGCCGTGCAGCCCGCGGTCCTCGTAGTGCATGACCACCGCGCGGCGGGCGGAGAGCAGGCCCTTGGAGTCGCCGTAGCCGTGCGCGGTGGCGAGGTTGCGCAGGATGTCCTGGAGGATCTCCGGGGGCGCCTCGAAACCGAAGGTGGCCGGGTTGCCGGTGTTGAGCTTGAGGATGCGGTGGCCCTGTTCCTCCAGCCGCATCGCCTCGTCGAGTACCGGTCCGCGGATGTCGTAGCAGACATTGGCGAGCTTGCTGGACTGGATGACCTGCATGTCCGCCTACTTTAGGGGTACGGAGGGGCCGTGCGGCGGGTCTCCGCCGGGGTGCTTCGGAGGGTCGGAACGGCCCCCTTGGATCGGCAGGCGGGGGCGGCGGGCGGCCTTCCGAACCGGCAGTCGAATGTCCGGAATGCTCCTGTATGCGAGGAGCGCCGCCGCGCCGTTCTGTGGAACGAGACGGACGGCACACGCCCGGCGCGGGAGGATGTGGCCGGTTGCGTCGGTCGAGGAGGGGGTGCGCCGGTGGTCCCGGTCGTGGTCGCGGCGGTGCTGGTCGGTCTCCTGGCGGCTCCGCCGCTGCGCGGGCGGATCGCCCGGTTCGCGGTGCCGGAGGGCGAGCCCTGGTGCGAGGACTGCCCGTCCTGCGGGCGCGCGGTGCGCCTGCTGCCGCCGACCGGGCGCTGCCCGGGCTGCCGGGAGCGGCTGGGGGCCGGCCCCTGGACGGTGGAGGCGGTCGCGGCGGCGGTCGCCGTCGCGGTGGCGTACGCGGCGGACCGCCTGGTGGTGGTGACCCTGGCCCTGGGCTGGGCGGCGGCGCTCGGCGTGGCGCTCGGCTTCGTCGACGCGCGGGTGCGCCGGCTGCCGTACCGGCTGACCGTGCCGCTGCTCGGCGGGGTGGTCGCGCTGCTGCTGGTCGCGGCGCTGGCCGAGCGGGATCCAGGGGCTCTGCTGCGCTGCCTGCTGGTCGCCCTGGCGGTCGGGGGTGTGCTCGAACTGGCCGTCTGGCTGGGCGCGTTGGGCCCCGGGGACTCCCCGCTCGGGCTCGCCCTGGGCGGGCTGCTCGGCTGGTTCGGCTGGTCGGTGGCGCTCGGCGGGCTGTTCGCCGCGATGGTGCTCGCCGGGCTGTGGGGCACCCTGCGGGCCGCCGCCGCGCTGGCCCGCCGCCGCCCGGTGCGCGGACTCGACCTCCCGGTCGGCCCGTTCCTGCTGCTCGGCGCGCTCACCGCGGTCCTGGCGCGGTGAGTGGAGCCGTACGGGCCCATCGGCAACGCGGAGCCGTACCGGCCCCCGGAGGGCCCCGCCCCTAATAAGAGGGGACAGGGAGAACGGAAGGGCCCGCCGTACCGGGTCGGTACGACGGGCCCCGCCGCCGACGCGCAGGCCCCACCCTCAAGGAGCGGCGCGCCGGGGGAGTTGAGCTCTGGGGGTCACGGCCTCCCGGCCGTCACGGCATCCGGTGGACGAACGGGCCGACCGTGTTGGAGAACGCGTTGCCGTTGTTGGCGTCCCAGTTGGTCGACCAGGTCATCGCGCCGCGGATGGTCGGCCACTTGGCCGGCGGCACGAAGCTGCCGCAGTTGTTACCGGTGGCCAGGCAGTCCAGCGCGTTGTTCACCACGGTCGGCGAGACGTAGCCGCCGCCCGCCGCCCTGCTGGAGGCCGGGACGCCGATGCCGACCTGGTCCGGCCGCAGGCCGCCCTGGATCTGGGTGCAGACCTGCGAGGTGATGAAGTCGATGGTGCCCTGGTTGTAGACCTTGCCGTCGCAGCCGTTCATGCCGCCCGAGTTGTAGAACTGGGTGTTGACGACGGTGAGGATGTCCTTGGTCTTCAGCGCCAGCTGGAAGTAGGCGCCGGAGGTGTTGTACATCCCGATGGTCTCGGGGGCCATGGTCAGGACGAAGCCGGGGCCGACCTTGGCCTGCAGGGCGTGCAGCGCGTCGCCGAGCGGGCCGGCCTGGACGCCGTTCTCCAGGTCGACGTCGATGCCGTCGAAGCCGTAGTCCTTGATGATCGCGTAGGCGCTGTCGGTGAAGTTGGCGCCGGCGGTGGCGTCCCCGACGGTGATCGCGCCGTTCTGGCCGCCGATGGAGAGGATGACCTTCTTGCCGGCCGCCTGCTTGGCCTTGACGTCGGCGCGGAACTGGGCGTCGGTGTAGCCGCCGAGGGCCTTGGACAGGCCCGGGTCCAGGGTGAAGCTGATCGCGCCGGTCCTGGTCGGCACGGCGTCGGCGAAGGACACCGCGATGATGTCGTACGCGCTCTGGACGTCGCTCAGCCGCTGCGCGGTCGAGCCGTTGTCGAAGTTCTGCCAGTAGCCGGTGACCGCGTGGGCGGGCAGGCCGGTGACCGGCGGGGTGGTGCTGGTCGGCGTGGCGGTGGGGGTCGCCGTCGGGGTCTGGGTGGGCGTCCCGGTGGGGGTCGGGGTCGCCGTCCGGGTGGGCGTCGCGGTGGCCGTGGGGGAGGCGGTGGCCGTCGGCGTCGGGGTCGGCGTGGGGGTCGCGGTCGGCGACGGGGTGCCGGTGCCGCCGGGGCCGACCAGTGCGACGTCGTCGGCCAGGTAGGCGCTCTGGCCGTACCAGCCGTGCAGGTAGACGGTGACGCTGGTGGCGTTCGCCCCGGTGGTGAAGGTGCTGGACAGCTGGTTCCAGCTGTTCTGGTTCGACCACGCGGACGGGTCGGTGCCGCCGGTGCCGCGTGCGCCGAGGTAGACGTACGGGCCCTGGACCCACGCGCTCAGCGTGTAGCTGGTGTTGGGCAGCACGCTGATGGTCTGGGCGCACTCGGCGGTGTCGCCGGCGCCCGGGGTGGCCTGGAGCGCGCCGGTGCCGGAGTGGACCGGGGAGGAGACCGTGGTCGCGGCGCCGGTACAGGTCCAGCCGCCGAGCCCGCCGTCGAAGCCGCCGTTGACGACCAGGTTGCCGACCGCCGCGCTGGCGCCGCCGGCGAAGAGGGCGAGGCCGCCGCCGGCCAGGGCGAGGGCGGTGGCACCGGCCGCGACGGCCGGGAGGGGGCTGCGCCGGCGCTTGTGCGAAGGCTGGTTCAGCGTACGGGCCATGGGGTGACGCTCCTGGGGGAGGAGCGGCCGCCGCGGTGGGGGGCGCGGCGGCCGCGTGTGGGGGAGGGGAGGTCCGAAGTGAGCCTGCGGGGCGGAGCAGGAGGATCGTTCCGTCCCGGATCAAAAGCTGGACTAGACCATTGCTGGTCGTCAAGCATCGGAAGAACGGCTTACGGTTCCGTTAAGGATTCGGAGACCGTTCCGTGTCCCCGCCCCGGAGGCCCCGCAGCGGCCCCGCGGAGGCCCCGCCACCCGTCCGGAGGACCCCCGACACGCCCGTCGGGACAGACTTCGTACAGGACCGTGACCAGACCGCTACCTGCGGCTTTACTGTGCACCTGCGCGCCGGAGTAGGCTGCGCCGGGGGCGGAGACGCACCAGTTGCAACGAGCACGGAGGGGCCGGGAAACATGGGTCTGCGCGATGTCGCCGAACGGACGCCGGGGCTGCGCACCCTGCTCGGCGGGATGTACGGGCTCTACGGGCGGCGGGTCGAGGTCCACCTCGCGAGCACCCCGCGCCACATCGGCGTGATCCTGGACGGCAACCGCCGCTGGGCCAAGGCGGCCGGCGGCTCCACCGCGTACGGCCACCAGCGCGGCGCCGACAAGATCAGCGAGTTCCTCGGCTGGTGCGACGAGACCCACGTCAAGGTCGTCACCCTCTGGATGCTCTCCACCGACAACCTGGACCGCCCGGCCGATGAGCTCGTCCCGCTGCTCGGCATCATCGAGGACGCCGTCACCGGCCTGGCCGCCGCCCGCCGCTGGCGGGTCAACCCGGTCGGCGCGCTGGACCTGCTGCCCCAGCACACCGCCGACGTGCTCAAGCGGGCCGCCGACCAGACCGCCGACATCGACGGGATAACGGTTAACGTCGCGGTCGGCTACGGCGGTCGGCACGAGATCGCCGACGCCGTCCGCTCGCTGCTCCAGGAGCAGGCCGGACGCGGCACCTCGATCGAGGAACTGGCCGAGGTCCTGACCGTCGAGCACATCGCCGAGCACCTGTACACCCGCAACCAGCCCGACCCGGACCTGATCATCCGCACCTCGGGCGAGCAGCGGCTGTCCGGCTTCCTGCTCTGGCAGAGCGCGCACAGCGAGTTCTACTTCTGCGAGGCGTACTGGCCGGCCTTCCGCAAGGTCGACTTCCTGCGCGCGCTGCGCGCCTACGAGCAGCGCCACCGGCGGCTGGGGCTGTAGTCCCGGATCGGCCGGTTCCGGCCCGGCGTCCGTGGGGCCGGTGCCCCGCAATCCCGGGGCCGGTGCCCCGCACCCTCAGGGGCGGTGACCCCGCGTCCAGCGGGCTGTCGTCCCAGGTCCGGCCGTCCGGAGGAAATGACCGCCGTAGGCCTGGCCTACCCGGCGCCCGGGCGAGGCCAAACGTTCACCGGCAATGATCCGTCAGTTCGCCGGGGGCGCGAATGCACCGTTCCCCGCCTGGGAATACTCCAGTCAGTCCGGTCCCGAGGCCACCGGGGCAGCGGGGGCCGGCTTGCCGCGGATGACGCAGGGTCATCCGCTCTGGAGGCCTAGTGGTCAGTTCCAAGAGCCGCCGGACACCAGACCGGCGCACGTACGTTCTCGACACCAGCGTGCTCCTGGCGGACCCGCTCGCCATGACCCGCTTCGAGGAGCACGAGGTCGTCCTCCCGGTGGTGGTCGTCACCGAGCTGGAGGCCAAGCGGCACCACCCGGAGCTGGGCTACTTCGCCCGCCAGGCGCTGCGGCTGCTCGACGACTACCGCATCCGGCACGGCCGGCTCGACGAGCCGATCCCGGTCGGAGAGCTCGGCGGCACCATCCGGGTCGAGCTCAACCACTCCGACGTGTCGATACTGCCGGTCGGCTACCGGGCCGGCGGCGGTGAGGCGGACACCCGGATCCTCGCGGTCGCCCGCAACCTCCAGGCCGAGGGCTACGACGTCACCGTCGTGTCCAAGGACCTGCCGCTGCGGATCAAGGCCAGCTCGGTGGGCCTGCTCGCCGAGGAGTACCGGGCCGAGCTGGCGATCACCTCGGGCTGGACGGGCATGACCGAGCTGCACGTCCCGGCCGATCAGGTGGACGCGCTCTTCTCGGTCGGCCACGACGCCGGGGTTGACGTCGACGGGGCCGCCGAGCTGCCCGTCCACACCGGACTGGTGCTGACCTCGGAGCGCGGCCGCGCGCTCGGCCGGGTCACCGGCGACGGCCGGGTGCGGCTGGTGCGCGGGGAGCGCGAGGCGTTCGGGCTGCGCGGGCGCAGCGCCGAGCAGCGGGTGGCGCTGGACCTGCTGCTCGACCCGGAGATCGGGATCGTCTCGATGGGCGGCCGGGCCGGCACCGGGAAGTCGGCGCTGGCGCTGTGCGCGGGGCTGGAGGCGGTGCTGGAGCGGAGGCAGCACCGCAAGGTGATGGTCTTCCGGCCGCTGTACGCGGTCGGCGGGCAGGAGCTGGGCTACCTGCCCGGTTCCGAGGCGGAGAAGATGGGCCCCTGGGCGCAGGCGGTCTTCGACACCCTCTCCGCCGTCACCACCCCGGACGTGATCGAGGAGGTCATCTCCCGCGGGATGCTGGAGGTGCTGCCGCTGACCCACATCCGGGGGCGCTCGCTGCACGACGCCTTCGTGATCGTGGACGAGGCGCAGTCGCTGGAGCGGAACGTCCTGCTGACGGTGCTGTCCCGGATCGGCCAGGGCTCGCGGGTGGTGCTCACCCACGACGTGGCGCAGCGGGACAACCTCCGGGTGGGCCGCTACGACGGCGTGGTGGCGGTGGTGGAGAAGCTGAAGGGTCATCCGCTCTTCGCCCACATCACGCTCACCCGCTCGGAGCGTTCGCCGATCGCGGCGTTGGTCACGGAGATGCTGGAGGACATCCACCCGTGATCCGCCCCTGACGAGGGCATAGTCGGACAATACGGTCAACTCATGGCCGGGGGCCCGCTCCTGAGGGAGCGGGCCCCATCCGTTTCATCACATCGAGTGCTTTCCGTTCGGGGAACCGCCGTGCGGTGACTGTGACATGCGCCACGCGGGCGGGAATTGCGTCGACCGTGCCCGGTGCGGCATGGTGAGGGTTCTGTCAGGCCCCGCGTACGGCGCGGCAGGGCTTCCGGCCACCGGAGGTCAGGCCCCGGAATGTCCGCCAACTCCGGTCGGTGGACGCACAATTGAAGAACGTTGAGCCGTACGCCGCCCGATTCCAACGCCTGGTCGACTCACCTCGGCCGGACGCCGGGCCAGCACCTCCCGTGACCAGTGCACCGTGCGGAGGTCCGTGTCAAGGGGCATGTTGCGCCCGTACGGTCACGCGTGGGCGATGCTGGAAGGAATCCATGTGACTCGGATCTCGGTCCGGGGAGTCGCTGTGGCCTCCGCCACCGCCGTCACCGCTGTCGGTGCCGTCGTGGGCATGGCCTCGGGCAGCGAGGGCAAGACGACGCAGACGGTCGACGTCGCCGGCGCGACCCTGCTTGCCGAAGTCCCCTCTGGCGCCCAGGCGCAGACCATCAGTGACAACATCGGCCAGCAGGCATCCGCCCAGCAGGCCTCCGCCGACGCCGCCGCCAAGGCCGCCGCGGAGCAGAAGGCCGCCGAGGAGGCCGCGCGCCAGCAGGCCGCCGCGGACGCCCAGGCGAAGGCCGACGCCCAGGCCAAGGCCGACGCGGAGAAGGCCGCCAAGGCCGCGGACGACAAGCGCAAGGCCGACGAGGCCGCCGCGAACCGTTCCAAGTCCCGCTCCGCGATGAGCGCGGTGGAGGACAGCGCGCCGCCGGTCTCGGTCAGCCCCGGCTCGGTCCAGGACCTGGCCCGGCAGATCGTCGGCAACGACGCGCAGTTCCAGTGCTTCAGCCAGATCGTGAAGCGCGAGAGCGGCTGGGACTACACCGCGACCAACAAGAGCTCCGGTGCCTACGGTCTGGTCCAGGCGCTGCCCGGCACCAAGATGGCCTCGGCCGGTGCCGACTGGCGCACCAACCCGGCCACCCAGATCAAGTGGGGCGTCGGCTACATGAACTCCCGCTACGGCAGCCCCTGCGGTGCGTGGTCGTTCTGGCAGGCGCACAACTGGTACTAGGAAACGGCTGCCGCTCCGGCGGCGCGGTTCCACCCGGCCCCCGGCCGTTCGCCCTCCTCGGGCGGGCGACCGGGGGCCGTGGCGTTCTCCGGCTGTCTCCAGCGGTCGGGCGACTCCGGCCCGGCCGTTCTCCGGTTCGCGCGTTCTCCGGCCCGGCCGTTCTCCGGTTCGTGCGCTCTCCGGTGTGCGGTGAGGGGGCGGACCGCGCCGCCCGGGCTGCGCTGACCAGTGCGCCCTCGGGCGGTGCGGCCCGGTTGCGGACGCGGGGCGCGGGGAGGGGTCCTGGTTGCTCCCCGCACCGGCCGGTCCGCCGGCAGTTGGCCGTGGGGCGACCTCGGCGGCTCGTCTCCGGGGTCTCGTCCCGACTCCTCCCCAGCGAACCGTGTCCGAAACCGCATGGAACCTTGCGTTTTGTCCGGTTCATCGGGATGGACGGTTCGAGTCGAACGGACCGGCGACCGGACTCGCCGCTCCCACGGCGGGTAGCGTCATCCCTGACGGCCGCGGCAGGACCCGCGGCGTACCGCCGGACACGGCGGGTTCGGCAGGGGAGTGGTGGTAGCGAGGATGGCGCGGGGCGGAAAGGCCTTCAAGGCCGTGGCCAAGGGCATGGCCGTGGTGGCGAGCGCGGCCGCCGTGATCGAACGGCGCCGGCGCGCCGCGATGGCGGCCGACCCGCACGAACCCGCGCTCCCGGCGCTGGCCGAAGGTCCGGTGCCGGCGCTCGTGGACGGGCACGTTCCGGCACTCGCCGAGGCGCCGGGCCCCGTCCCGGTCCCGCGGGCCGTTCCGGTGCCGCAGGCCGACCCGGTCCGGCTGACCGACCCGGCCCCGGCGGCCGAGCCGGTCCCGCCGTCCGCCGCGCCGGCTCCGGCGGCCCAACCGGCCCCGGCCGCCCCGGCCGCGCACGTCGGGCTCGGGCGGGAGTACCACCCCGGCCGCCCGGCCACGCCCGCCGAGGCGGTGCCGTGGGGACTGCGGGTGGCCGCCGAGTCGACCTGGCGGCTGCTGCTGCTCGGCGCCGCGCTCTACGTCGTCTTCTACGTGGTCGACATGCTGCGGCTGGTGGCCTTCTCGGTGCTGGCCTCGCTGCTGATCACCGCGCTGCTGGAGCCCTCGGTCTCCTGGCTGCGCCGGCACGGGGTGCCGCGCTCGCTGGCGGCCGGCGGGGTCTTCCTCAGCGGTCTGGCCGGGATCGGGCTGGTCGGCTGGTTCGTCGTCTGGCAGGTGTCGACCAACCTCTCGGACGTCACCACCCAGGTGAAGACCGGCGTCAACCAGTTGCGGGACTGGCTGGTCACCGGGCCGCTGCACCTGACCCAGCAGCAGATCACCGACTTCGCCAACCAGATCACCAAGGCCATCACCACCAACACCGATCAGCTCACCTCGGCCTCGATCACCGGCGCGCAGATCGCCGTCGAGGTGCTGACCGCGCTGCTGATGACCTTCTTCACCACCTTCTTCTTCCTCTACGACGGCGCGAAGATCTGGAACTGGGCGCTGCGCGGCCTGCCCCGGCACTCCCGCTTCGCGATGGCCGGGGCCGGTCCGAAGGCCTGGGCGACGCTCACCGCCTACGTGCGCGGCACGGTCTGCGTGGCCTTCATCGACGCGCTCTGCATCGGCATCGGCGTCGACCTGCTGGGCGTGCCGCTGGCGCTGCCGCTGGCCGTGATCATCTTCCTGGGCGCCTTCGTCCCGCTGGTCGGCGCGCTGGTCACCGGCACCGTGGCGGTGCTGATCGCGCTGGTCACCCAGGGGCCGTGGACGGCGCTGATGGTGCTGGTGGTGCTGGTCGCGGTGATGCAGGTGGAGAGCCACATCCTCCAGCCGCTGATCCTCGGCCGGGCCGTCCGGGTCCACCCGCTCGGCGTCGTCCTCGGCGTCGCGGCCGGCGGCATCATCGGCGGCATCGGCGGCGCGGTGGTCGCCGTCCCGCTGATCGCCGTCACCAACACCGTGGTCACCCACCTGCGCCGTCGCAACGAGGCCGGCCAGGCCGTCTTCACCGCGCTCGAAGCCGCCCGCGAGGCCGCCGAGCGCACGGCCGGGCGGACGGCCGAACGCGCCGCCGAGCACACCGCGGCCTCCCACCCCGCCCCGTCGGCCGCGCCCGCCACCGACTGACCCCCGCCGCGCCGGGGCGACCGGCGCGGGAGAACGACGACGGGCCCCTCACGGACGTGGTGTCCGGGAG
>NZ_JBHVET010000257.1:2787-10473 GCF_042802135.1 Kitasatospora sp. NPDC057512 | reverse complement strand
CCTCAGAGGCTCATGCTCAGCCGATCAGCGAGCGCAGCACGTACTGCAGGATGCCGCCGTTGCGGTAGTAGTCCGCCTCACCGGGGGTGTCGATGCGGACGACCGCGTCGAACTCCTTGCTGCTCCCGTCCGCGCCGACCGCCTTGACCTTGACGGTCTTCGGGGTGCGGCCCTCGTTGAGCTCGGTCACACCGGTGAAGGAGAAGGTCTCCTCGCCGGTCAGGCCGAGGGACTCGGCGTTCTCGCCCTCCGGGAACTGCAGCGGCAGGACGCCCATGCCGATCAGGTTCGAGCGGTGGATGCGCTCGTACGACTCGGCGATGACGGCCTTGACGCCCAGCAGCGCGGTGCCCTTGGCGGCCCAGTCGCGGGACGAGCCGGAGCCGTACTCCTTGCCGGCCAGGACGACCAGCGGGACGCCGGCGGCCTGGTAGTTCTGCGAGGCGTCGTAGATGAACGACACCGGCGCGTCGGCCTGGGTGAAGTCGCGGGTGTAGCCGCCCTCGGTGCCCGGCGCGATCTGGTTGCGCAGGCGGATGTTGGCGAAGGTGCCGCGGATCATCACCTCGTGGTTGCCACGACGGGAACCGTAGGAGTTGAAGTCGCGCTTCTCGACACCGTTGGCGGTCAGGTACTGCGCCGCCGGGGTGCCCGGCTTGATGTTGCCGGCCGGGGAGATGTGGTCGGTGGTGACCGAGTCGCCCAGCTTGGCCAGGACGCGGGCGCCGGCGATGTCGGTCACCGGGCTCGGGGTCTTGGCCATGCCCTCGAAGTACGGGGGCTTGCGGACGTAGGTGGACTCGGTGTCCCACTCGAAGGTGTTGCCGGTCGGGACCGGGAGCGACTGCCAGCGGTGGTCACCGGCGAAGACGTCCTGGTAGCCCTTGTCGAACATGGCCTCGTCGATGGAGCCGGCGACGGTGTCGGCGACCTCCTGCTCCGACGGCCAGATGTCGGCGAGGAACACGTCGTTGCCGTCGGCGTCCTGGCCCAGGGCGTCCTTGGTGATGTCGATGTTCATGTTGCCGGCGAGGGCGTAGGCGACCACCAGCGGCGGGGAGGCCAGGTAGTTCATCTTGACGTCCGGGTTGATCCGGCCCTCGAAGTTGCGGTTGCCGGAGAGCACCGAGACGACCGCGAGGTCGGCCTCGTTGACGGCGGCCGAGACCTCCTCGGGCAGCGGGCCCGAGTTGCCGATGCAGGTGACGCAGCCGTAGCCGACCAGGTTGAAGCCCAGCTTCTCCATGTACGGGAGCAGGCCGGCCTTCTCGTAGTAGTCCATGACGACCTTGGAGCCCGGCGCCAGGGTGGTCTTGACCCAGGGCTTGACGTGCAGGCCCTTCTCCACGGCCTTCTTCGCCAGCAGGGCGGCGCCCAGCATGACGGAGGGGTTGGAGGTGTTGGTGCAGGAGGTGATCGAGGCGATCACGACCGCGCCATTGTCGATCTCGTAGGACGAGCCGTCGGGGGCGGTGACGGCGGTCGGCTTCGAGGCCTCGGCGGAGTAGGTCGGCAGCGCCTCGGCGAACCGCTCGGCGGCCTCGGCCAGGATCACGCGGTCCTGCGGGCGCTTCGGGCCGGAGATCGACGGGACGACGGTGGAGACGTCCAGCTCGAGGTACTCGGAGTAGACCGGCTCGTGCGACGGGTTGTGCCAGAGACCCTGCTCCTTGGCGTACGCCTCGACCAGGGCGAGCTGCTGCTCGTCGCGGCCGGTGAGCTTCAGGTAGTTGATGGTCTCGGCGTCGATCGGGAAGATCGCGCAGGTCGAGCCGAACTCCGGCGACATGTTGCCGATGGTGGCGCGGTTGGCCAGCGGGATGGAGCCGATGCCGTCGCCGTAGAACTCGACGAACTTGCCGACCACACCGTGCTTGCGCAGCATCTCGGTGATGGTGAGCACCAGGTCGGTGGCGGTGGTGCCGGCCGGCAGCTCGCCGGTCAGCTTGAAGCCGACGACGCGCGGGATCAGCATGGAGACCGGCTGGCCGAGCATCGCGGCCTCGGCCTCGATGCCGCCGACGCCCCAGCCCAGCACGCCCAGGCCGTTGACCATGGTGGTGTGCGAGTCGGTGCCGACGCAGGTGTCCGGGTAGGCCTGGCCGCCGCGGACCATGACGGTGCGGGCCAGGTGCTCGATGTTCACCTGGTGGACGATGCCGGTGCCCGGCGGGACGACCTTGAACTCGTCGAAGGCGGTCTGGCCCCAGCGCAGGAACTGGTAGCGCTCCTTGTTGCGGCCGTACTCGATCTCGACGTTCTGGGTGAACGCGTCCTTGGTGCCGAACTTGTCGGCGATGACCGAGTGGTCGATGACCAGCTCGGCCGGGGCCAGCGGGTTGATCTTGGCCGGGTCGCCGCCCAGCTCCTTGACGGCCTCACGCATGGTGGCGAGGTCGACCACGCACGGCACACCGGTGAAGTCCTGCATGATCACGCGGGCCGGGGTGAACTGGATCTCCTGGCTCGGCTGGGCGTTCTCGTCCCAGTTGCCGAGGGCGCGGATGTGGTCGGCGGTGATGTTCGCGCCGTCCTCCGTGCGGAGCAGGTTCTCCAGCAGCACCTTGAGGCTGTACGGCAGCCGCTCGGAACCCTCGACGGCGGAGAGCTTGAAGATCTCGTACGACTCGTCGCCCACCTGCAGCGAGCTGCGGGCGTCGAAGCTGTTCGCGGACACGACTGACTCCTTCTGGGTGCTTCGTGCGGTATCCGGCCGTCACGCGGTGGTAAGGTCAGCCTTACTTAGGCTTGCCTTGCCCGCATCGCCGGCGAGCGCCTCTCGGCAAGTATCTTGATGTCGAGATATATCCTAGGCGGCAGTTATCTCGATGTCGAGATAAACCATAGTGCATGCCTCGGCACACCGATCGTCCGGGCCGCACCGCTCGCGCTCCGGCCCGTACAGCCGGACCGTACCGGCCACGACGGCGGCCGCCGTCAGCGGCACCACCACTAGCTCACCACCGGAACCGCCGGTCGGCGAGGGGGCGGTGTCCTCCGGGGGCGGGCGCCGTTAGCAGGGGGACCCGTCACCCCGCCCCCGGAAGGCCCGACCGATGACCGCTCCGCTCGCCGCCGCCCTGCTGCCGCTGGCCCTGCTCGCCCCCGCCGCCTCACCGGTCTCGGTCGTCGAGGCCGACTTCGACCCGGCCACCGCCTTCGTCCCCCCGGCGGCGATCAGCTACGCGAGCGACCTGGTGCCGTACGGCGCCCACGTCCGGATCGTCACCGACCGCTCGGTGCCCGGACGGACGGCGCTCACCCTGAAGGCCTCCGGGCTCGCCCCCGACCACGAGTTCCCCGCGCACCTGCACACCGGCCGCTGCGGGGCCGACCCGGCCTCCTCCGGGCCGCACTACCAGGACGAGGTCGACCCCGTGCAGCCGTCCACCGACCCGGCGTACGCCAACGAGCGCAACGAGCTGCGACTGGCGCTGCGCACCGACGGGCGGGGCCGGGGCAGCGCCACCACCGTGGTGGGCTGGCAGCCGCGACCGGGCGAGGCACGCTCACTGGTGCTGCACGCGGGCACCCCGGCCGGCCCGCACGCGGCGGGCGACCGGGTGGCCTGCGTCCGGCTGGACGGCTGAGGCGCGCGACCCCCGGGGCGGGCACTCGGGGGGCGGCGCTCGGGAACCGGTGCCTCAGGAACCGGCGCCCCAGGAACCGGTGCCTCAGCAATCGGTGCCTCGGGAACCGGCGCCTCAGGAGCCGAGGGTGGCGACCAGGACCGCCTTGATGGTGTGCAGCCGGTTCTCGGCCTGGTCGAACACGATGGAGTGGGCCGACTCGAACAGCTCGTCGGTGCACTCCAGCTCGGTCATACCGGTCGCCTCGTGCATCTGCCGCCCGACCGCCGTGCCGAGGTCGTGGAAGGCGGGCAGGCAGTGCAGGAACTTCACGTCCGGATTGCCGGTGGCCCGGACGGTGTCCATGGAGACCTGGTACGGCCTGAGCAGCTCGATCCGCTCGGCCCAGACCTCCTTGGGCTCGCCCATCGAGACCCAGACGTCGGTGTAGAGGAAGTCGGCGCCGGCCACGCCCTCGGCCACGTCCTCGGTCAGGGTGATCCGGGCGCCGGTCGTCCCGGCCAGGGCCTTCGCCGACTCCTGCACCTCCTCGGTCGGCCAGAGCGCGCGCGGGGCGACGATCCGGATGTCCATACCGAGCAGGGCGCCGGTGACCAGCAGCGAGTTGCCCATGTTGGAGCGGGCGTCGCCGAGGTAGGCGAGGGCGACCTCGGGGAGCGGCTTGGCGGTGTGCTCGGTGACGGTGAGCACGTCGGCCAGCATCTGGGTGGGGTGCCACTCGTCGGTCAGGCCGTTCCAGACCGGGACGCCGGCGTACTCGGCCAGCTCCTCGACGATCTCCTGGCCGTGACCTCGGTACTCGATGCCGTCGAACATCCGGCCGAGCACTCGGGCGGTGTCCTTGACGGACTCCTTGTGGCCGATCTGCGAGCCCGCCGGGTCCAGATAGGTGGTGGTGGCGCCCTGGTCGTGGGCGGCGACCTCGAAGGCGCAGCGGGTGCGGGTGGAGGTCTTCTCGAAGATCAGCGCGATGTTCTTGCCGCGCAGCCGGGGCTGCTCGGTGCCCGCGTACTTCGCCGCCTTGAGCGCGGCGGCGAGGTCCACCAGGAAGCGGAACTCCTGGGGCGTGAAGTCGAGCTCCTTGAGGAAGTGCCTGTTCCGGAGGTTGAAGGCCATGCCGGGCTCCTGGGGTGACGGGACTGACGGGCTGCGGAAAGCGGCAAGTCTATACGATACTCGGAATTTATATACGGAGGCCGGGCGGAGGAGGGCTCCGGAAGGCTTCGGCGCCCCTCGCCCGCCCGACCACCGTCACAGCCGCGGGTCGACCGGCTCCGACTCCAGCGCGAGCACCGCGAAGACCGGCTCGTGCACCCGCCACAGCGGCTCCCCCGCCGCCAGCCGGTCCAGCGCCTCCAGGCCCAGCGCGTACTCGCGCAGCGCCAGCGAGCGCTTGTGGCCCAGCGTGCGCAGGCGCAGCCGGTCGAGGTGCTCGGTGTAGTCCGGGCCGTAGACGATCCGCAGGTACTCCCGGCCGCGCACCTTCACCCCGGGCTGCACCAGGCCGCCCGGCCGGCCCCTGCCGCGCGCCGTGCGCACCGGCGAGACCAGCGGCTTGACCACCATGCCCTCGCCGCCCGCCTCGGTCAGCTCCTCCCACCAGGCGGTGGCGGCGGCCATCGAGGCCTCGTCCTCGGTGTCCACCAGGATCCGGCGGGTGCGCTGCAGCAGGGGCTCCTCGCGGCGCTCCGGCTCCTCCGTGCCGGCGGCCGTGGCGGTCCCGTCGGTCCCGTCGGTTCCGTCGGTCTCGTCGGTCTCGTCGGCGGCCGCCAGACGGTCGATCCAGGCCAGGTGCTCGTCGTGCGGGCGCACCGCGAGGTTCGCCCCCTCGGCCGCGAGCAGCTGGAACGGCGCGAGCCGGATGCCCGACAGGCCCTCGGTCGGCCAGCAGTAGCGCCGGTACGCCTCGGTGAACGCCCGCGCGTCGGCCGCGCGCTGCCGCTGGCGGTCGGCCAGCCGGGCCAGGTCCAGGCCGCGCCCGGCCGCCCGCTCCAACGCGGACAGCACCTCCGGCAGGGCGGCGCCCGCCGCCGCGCCGACCGCCGCGTACTGGCGGTGCAGCAGCTCCACCGCCTTCAGCGACCAGGGCATCAGCTCGGCGTCCAGCAGCAGCCAGTCGGAGGCCAGCTCCTCGAACAGTCCGGCGCGCTCGGCGGCCGCCCGGACCCGGTCGAGCACGGCGCCGGTCAGCTCCTCGTCGGAGAGGAAGGCACGGCCGGTCCGGGTCCAGATCGCGCCGGGGCCGGCCACGCCGAAGCGGCGTTCCAGCGCGGCCCCGTCCCGGGCGACCAGCAGCACCGCGCGCGAGCCCATGTGCTTCTCCTCGCAGACCAGGTGCCGCACGCCGTCCGCCCGGTAGCCGAGGAAGGCCTCCTCCGGGTGCTCCAGGTAGCCGTCCCGGCGGGACGTGGCGCTCGGTGCCATGGTCGGCGGCAGGTAGGCGAGCAGTCGAGGGTCCAGCGCGAAGCGGCTCATCACCTCCAGCGCGGCGGCCGCGTTCTCCTCCCGGACGGCCACCCGCCCGTGCAGCCCGGTCTCGACGGTCCGGCGCCCGGCCACGTCGCCGAGGTCCAGCGGACGGCCCTCGCGGGCGCCCGGCGCGTCGGTGATCAGCGGGCGCACCGGGGCGTACCACTCGCACTCGGCCTCGACGCCCACCAGCTCGCGCTCCGGGTAGCGCAGCGCGGTCAGGCTGCCGCCGAAGACGCAGCCGGTGTCCAGGCAGACGGTGTTGTTGACGAAGCTCGCGGCCGGCACCGGGGTGTGGCCGTAGACCACCAGCGCCCGGCCCCGGTACTCCTCCGCCCACGGGTAGCGCACCGGCAGGCCGTACTCGTCGGTCTCGCCGGTGGTCTCCCCGTACAGCGCGTGCGAGCGGACCCGGCCGGAGTTGCGGCCGTGGTACCTCTCCGGCAGGCCCGCGTGGCAGACCACCAGGGCGCCGCCGTCCAGCAGGTAGTGGCTGACCAGGCCGCGCATGAACGCGCGGACCTCGGCCCGGAACTCCTCGCTCTCCCCCGCCAGCTGGTCCAGCGACTCCTGGAGGCCGTAGGCGACGTTGACCTTCTTGCCGTCCATCGCCCGGCCGAGCTTGTTCTCGTGGTTGCCCGGCACGCAGAGCGCGTGGCCAGCCGCCACCATGCCCATCACCAGGCGCAGCACGCCCGGGGTGTCGGGGCCGCGGTCGACCAGGTCGCCGACGAAGACGGCGGTGCGGCCCGCCGGGTGCGCGGCGTCCACCGGACGGCCCTCGGCGTCCCGGGTCAGGGCGTAGCCGAGCCGGGTCAGCAGGGTCTCCAGCTCGGAGCGGCAGCCGTGGATGTCGCCGACGACGTCGAACGGGCCGGTGAGGTGGCGCAGGTCGTTGTAGCGCTTCTCCAGCTCGATCCCGGCGGCCGCCACCTCGGCCTCGCCGCGCAGGACGTGCACCCTGCGGAAGCCCTCGCGCTCCAGACCCCGGAGCGAGCGGCGCAGCTCCCGGTGCTGGCGGGGGATCACGTGGGCCGGCAGCTGACGGTCCGGGCGGGAGCGGTTGCGCTCGGCGCACACCCCCGGCGGGACGTCCAGGACGATCGCGATCGGCAGCACGTCGTGCTCGCGGGCGATCTCGACCAGCCGGCGGCGGGCCTCGGGCTGGACGTTGGTGGCGTCCACGACGGTCAGCCGGCCGGCCGCCAGGCGCTTGCCGACGATGTAGTGCAGGACGTCGAAGGCCTCGGCGGAGGCGGACTGGTCGTTCTCGTCGTCGGCGACCAGGCCGCGGCAGAAGTCGGAGGAGACCACCTGGGTGGGCAGGAAGTGGCGGCGGGCGAAGGTGGACTTGCCCGCGCCGCTGGTGCCGATCAGGACGACGAGGGAGACGTCGGTGACGGGGAGGCGGCGGGGGGCGGTGCTCTCCGCGCGGTCCTGGTCCCGGCTCTCGCCGGGGGTGTCGGTCGTGTCATCGGTCATCGGGGCTCGCCTCCTTCGGGCGTCGTGGTCGGGGCCGGTGTCGCGGTCGGGGCCGGCGCGGGGGTCGAGGTAGGCACGGGGGTCGGGGTGGGCGCGGGGGTCGGGGTGGGCGCGGGGGTCGGGGTGGGCGCGGGGGTCGGCGTCG
>NZ_JBHVET010000257.1:0-2777 GCF_042802135.1 Kitasatospora sp. NPDC057512 | reverse complement strand
TGCCCCCGGGGGGGGGGGGGGGCGGGGGGGGGGGGGGGGGGCGGGGGGGGGGGGGGGGGCGCGGGGGTCGGCGTCGTGGTGAACAGGGCCAGCTGGGTCGGGGCGCCGACCTCCTCGTCCTCCGGGCCGACCGGGCGCAGCTCCACGGTGTAGCCGTACGCGGCCGCGACCTTCCCGGCCCAGGCGCGGAACTCGGCCCGGGACCACTCGAAGCGGTGGTCGGCGTGCCGGACGGTACCCGCCGGCAGGCTCTCCCAGCGGACGTTGTACTCGGCGTTCGGCGTGGTGACCACGACCGCCCTCGGCCGGGCGGCGCCGAACACCGCGTACTCCAGCGCGGGCAGCCGCGGCAGGTCCAGGTGCTCGATCACCTCGCACAGCACCGCCGCGTCGAAGCCCTTGAGCCGGGCGTCGGTGTAGGTGAGCGCCCCCTGCGCCAGCGCCACCCGGGCCGCCTGACGCTCCGGCATCCGCTCCAGGCCCAGCCTGCGGCTCGCCGACCGCAGCGCCCGGGCGGAGACGTCCACGCCGAGGATTCCGGTGAACCGGGCGTCCTTGAGCAGTTCGACGATCAACTCGCCCTGGCCGCAGCCGAGATCGGCGACGCGGGTGGCACCGGTCTCGCGCAGCGCGGCGATGATCGCGGTGCGGCGCTGCTCGGCGAGCGAGGGCTGCCGGGGCTCCGGCTCGTCCCGCACCTCCCCCTCGGACCGGTCGTCGACCGCGTTGTCGATCTCCTCGACCTCTCGGTCGTCGGCCTCCGCCAGCCGGGCCAGCTCCAGGCGCTCCATCGCGGCCCGGGTCAGCGACCAGCGCCGGGCCAGGTAGCGGCGGGTGATCAGGGCGCGCTCGGGGTGGGCCGCCAACCAGCCCTGACCGGCCGCGAGCAGCTTGTCCACCTCGTCCGGGGCGACCCAGTAGTGCTTGGCGCCGTCCAGCACCGGCAGCAGCACGTACAGCTGCTGGAGCGCGTCGGCGAGCCGGACCGTCCCGGAGGAGAGCGCGATCCGGACGTAGCGGGACTCGCCCCACTCGGGGAACGACTCGTCCAGCGGGACCGCCGTCGCCTCGACCTGCCAGCCCAGCGGCTCGAACAGCCGGACCACCAGGGCCGGGCCGCCGCCCTCGCCCGCACCGTTCGCGGGCACGGCGGGCAGCTCGATCCGCAGCGGGCGGACCCGCCCGGGCAGTTCGGGCCGGACCGGGCAGTCTCCCTTCATCGCGGACCGGAACACCGTCCGCAGCGCCACCGCGAGCAGCGAGGACGCGGCGTACGGGCGGTCGTTGACGTACTGGGCGAGCGCGAAGTCGGGCGAGCCGCCGCGCCCCCTGCCGTCGCCCCGGCCCTTGCGGACCAGCGCGATCGGGTCGATGTCCAGCAGCAGCGCCGCCGTGCAGACCTCGTCCCCCGCCTCGGGGTAGAAGACGTGGGCCTCGCCGTGCGACGTGGCGAACCGCTGGACCTTGTCGGGGTGCTTGTGCAGCAGGAACCCGAGGTCCGTGGCCGGGTCCTCGGCGCTGCCGGTGGTGGAGATCGACATGAACACCCGCTGAAGTATTGCCCAGCGCCCGAACGCCGGGCACCGGGTTTTCCCGCCCCGCGGGCCGCCGACCGGCGCGTTCGCCGGGCGCGTCCGCCCGGTGGGCGTGTTCGGCACCGGGGCCCCGCATTGGTTAACGTGCACGGTGTGACTGCTGAATCCACCTCGCTCGAATCCACCTCCCCGGCGAACGGCGCCGTGGCCACCGGTCTGGCCACCATCGCCGCCGACGGCACCGTCCTCGACACCTGGTTCCCCGCCCCCGTGCTGGCCGCCGAGCCCGGCCCGGCCGGCACCGTCCGTCTGACCGCCGAGCAGGCCGAGGCCGAGCTCGGCGCCGGCGCGGCCGAGGCACTGCGCGTCGACGCCCGCCGCGGCGTCGAGGTGGTCGCCGTGCGCACCACCATCGCCTCGCTGGACGAGAAGCCGCTCGACACCCACGACGTGTACCTGCGCCTGCACCTGCTCAGCCACCGCCTGGTCAAGCCGCACGGCCAGAACCTGGACGGCATCTTCGGCCTGCTGGCCAACGTCGCGTGGACCAGCATCGGCCCCGTCCCGGTGGACAAGGTCGAGCAGGCCCGCCTCGCCGTGCGCGCCCAGGGCGGCCAGCTCGCCGTCTACGGGATCGACAAGTTCCCGCGGATGACCGACTACGTCGCCCCGGCCGGTGTGCGCATCGCCCACGCCGACCGCGTCCGGCTCGGCGCCCACCTGGCCGTCGGCACCACCGTGATGCACGAGGGCTTCGTCAACTTCAACGCCGGCACGCTGGGCACCTCCATGGTCGAGGGCCGGATCAGCGCGGGCGTCGTCGTCGGCGACCACAGCGACATCGGCGGCGGCGCCTCGATCATGGGCACCCTGTCCGGCGGCGGCAAGCAGGTCGTCTCGGTCGGCGAGCGCTGCCTGCTCGGCGCCAACGCGGGCATCGGCATCTCGCTCGGCAGCGACTGCGTGGTCGAGGCCGGCCTGTACGTGACCGCCGGCACCCGGGTCACCACCCCGGACGGCACGGTGGCCAAGGCCGTCGAACTGTCCGGCCAGGACAACCTGCTGTTCCGCCGCAACTCGCAGAGCGGCGCGGTCGAGGTCATCGCCCGCTCCGGCTCCTGGGGCGGCCTGAACGCCGACCTGCACGCCCACAACTGACCTTCGGTCAGGGGCCGTTGGGGTCCGGCGCCCGGGCGGCGCCGGACCCCGCCCGCTTCTCGGGGTCCGGCCGCTTCTCGGCGT
>NZ_JBHVET010000256.1:0-10484 GCF_042802135.1 Kitasatospora sp. NPDC057512 | reverse complement strand
GTCGTGCGTTCACGTCCGACCCGCCCCGGTAAGGGTTGCCTGCCCTGAGTGGCTGTTATGCTGCCAGGGCGTCCGAGGGGGAAGTCCGGTGCGAATCCGGCGCTGACCCGCAACGGTGAGCACGGCCCGTACCCGCCCGTACGGCCGCGCCAGCCCGATCGCCCTCGGCCGCCGACCTCCCGACAACTCGCCGTGGACTGCGAGGGGAACGGCGCCCCGGCACGCCTCCGGCCCGCGCCCGCCCCGGCGCGCTCCCGGCCCGAGGCAAGGCGCACCCGTGAACCGCGCACCCGTCAACCGTGCAGTCGGCCCGCCCGCTCGTCGCATACCCGTCGTCCCGCTCGCCGCCGGACTCGCCGCCGCCCTGCTGCTCTCCCTGGTCTGCGGGGTCGCCCTCGGCTCCTCCGGGCTCGGCCTGCCCCGGGTGCTGCGGCTCCTGGGCGCCGGGCTGACGGGCGGCCGGCTGGACGCGGACGAGGCGGCCGCGTACGCGATCGTCTGGGAGATCCGGCTGCCGCGCACCGTGCTGGCCGCCGTGGTCGGCGCCGGGCTGGCCGCCTGCGGGGTCGCCGTCCAGGCCCTGGTACGCAACGCGCTGGCGGACCCCTTCGTGCTCGGCATCTCCTCCGGCGCGGCCGTCGGCGCCAACGCCGTCCTGCTGTTCGGCGTCTTCGCCTCGCTCGGGGTGTGGGCGATCTCCGTCTCCGCCTTCGGCTCCGCGCTGGCCGCCATGACCCTGGTCTACCTCACCGCCCGCACCGCGTACGGGCTCACCCCGCTGCGGCTGGTGCTCACCGGCACCGCCCTGTCCTACGGCTTCTCCGCCACCACCACCCTGATGGTCTTCGCCGCCGACCGCGGCGAGGCCGCCCGGGACGCCATGATGTGGCTGCTCGGCAGCCTCGGCGGCGCCACCTGGGGCAAGGTGCCGATCGCGGCCGTCACCGTACTGGCCGGGCTCGCCTACCTGGTCTGCGCCGCCGGGCGGCTGGACGCGCTCGCGATGGGCGACGAGACCTCCGCCTCGCTCGGCGTGGACCCGGACCGGCTGCGCCGCGAGCTGTTCGTGGTGACCGCCGCCGTCACCGGCACCGTGGTCGCGGTCAGCGGGGCGATCGGCTTCGTCGGGCTGCTGGTGCCGCACCTGGCGCGGATGCTGGTCGGCGCCGGGCACCGCCGGGTGCTGGTGGTCGCGCCGCTCGCCGGGGCGCTGCTGCTGGTCTGGGTGGACATCGCCTCGCGCACCCTGCTGACACCCGCCGAACTGCCCGTCGGGGTGTTCACCGCGGTGCTCGGCGTGCCCGCCTTCCTGGTGATGATGCGCCGCCGCGGCCAGGCCCTCGGAGGTGCCCGATGACCGACACGACCGTGACCGCCGGTACGGCGGCCGGACCGGTGCGCGCCCAGGACCTCGCCGTCGACGGCGTCTCGGTGGAGCTGGCCGGCACCCGGCTGGTCCACGAGGTGAGCCTGGCGGCCGCCGCCGGGCAGGTGGTCGGCCTGATCGGCCCCAACGGCAGCGGCAAGTCGACCCTGCTGCGCTGCGTCTACCGGGTGCTGAAGCCGGCCGGCGGCGTGGTCCGGCTGGCCGGCGACGACCTGCACGCCCTCACCGCCCGCGAGAGCGCCCGCCGGGTGGCCGCGCTGGCCCAGGAGCACTCCGCCGAGTTCGACTTCACCGTCGCCGAGGTGGTCGCCATGGGCCGGCTGCCGCACCGCCGCGGCTTCGGCGGCCCCGCCGACGGGGACGAGCGGCGCTGCGCCGAGGCGCTGCGCAGGGTCCGGGCCGGGCACCTCGCCGAGCGGGGCTTCCTGAGCCTGTCCGGGGGCGAGAAGCAGCGGGTGCTGTTCGCCCGCGCGCTGGTCCAGGAGCCGCGTCTGCTGGTGCTGGACGAACCCACCAACCACCTCGACATCGCGCACCAGTTGGAGGTGCTGGCACTCGCCCGCGAGGCCGGTCCGACGGTGCTCACCGCGCTGCACGACCTCAACCTGGCGGCGGGCCACTGCGACCTGCTGTACGTGCTGCGGGACGGCCGGATCGTCGCCTCCGGGCCGCCCGGCGAGGTGCTCCGACCCGCCCTGCTGGCCGAGGTGTTCGGCGTCCGGGGCACCCCGGTGCGCCACCCGGAGACCGGCGCCCTCCAGCTGCTGTTCGACCGTCTCCCCTGACCCCGAAGGAACTCCCGTGCGCACCAAGGCCGTTGCCGCCACCGCCCTGCTCACTCTCGGACTCGTCGGCTGCGGCGCCGAGATCGCCCCGAAGGAGGCCACCGCCTCCTCCGCCCACTACCCGGTGACGGTGGACAACTGCGGGGAGAAGCTCACCTTCGCGCAGAAGCCCGCCCGGGCGGTGACCTACGACGTCGGCATCACCGAACTGATGCTCTCGCTCGGCCTCGCCGACCGGATGGCCGGCTACGTGATGCCCGACGACAAGGGGAAGGTCGACCAGGTCGCCTGGAAGGACGGCTACCAGCAGACGAAGTGGCTCTCCCAGCAGCGGATCACCAAGGAGATCGCGCTGGACGCCAAGGCCGACCTGGTCTTCGCCGGCTGGCACTACGGCTTCGACGAGGGCAGCGGCGTCACCCCGCAGGCCTTCAGGGCGCTCGGCGTCGACTCGTACGTGCTCAGCGAGTCCTGCCGCAGCGGCAAGGGCACCGAGCGCGGCGTGATGGACCCGCTGGAGGCGCTCTACACCGACCTGGCCAACCTCGGCGAGATCTTCGACGTCAAGGACCGCTCCGACCGGCTGATCGCGGACTTCAAGGCGCGGATCGCCGCCGTCCCGCAGCCCGAGCGCCGCCCGTCCGTCTTCCTGTACGACAGCGGGCAGGACAAGCCGTACACCGCCGGGAAGTTCGCCGCCGCCAGCGAGATCATCGCCAAGGCCGGCGGGACCAACATCATGGGCGACCTCGCCGACAGCTGGTTCACGGCCGGCTGGGAGAACGTGGTGCGGCGCGACCCCGAGGTGATCGTGATCAACAACTACGGCGGCACCGGTGCCGAGGAGAAGCGGAAGTTCCTCATGTCCTTCCCGCCGCTGGCGAACGTCGCCGCGGTCAGGAACGACCGGATCTTCGTCCTGGACTACGTCGACCTGGTGGAGAGCCCGCGCAACCCGGCCGCGATCAGCGCGCTGGCCGCCTACCTGCGCACCGTGCCGGCCCCCTGACCGGCCCGGATCCCGCTCCTCCGGGTCCGGGCGGCCGCGGGCGTACGCTCAAGGTACGAGCCGACGGACCCCGACCGGAGGAGCGAGATCATGACCACCACGGCGGCCCCCGCCGCCTTCGACACCCGCGCACTGCGCGAGGGCATCGAGCGCCGCGACGCCGAGGCCCTCCTGGCGCTCTACGCGGAGGACGCCGAACTGCGCATGGTCGATCACAAGACCCAGCCCAGCCACCCCCTGGTGATGCACGGGCGGGAGGAGATCGGCGCCATGCTGGACGACGTCTACAGCCGCGAGATGACCCACAAACTGGAACAGGTGGTCGTCCAGGACGACCACGTCGCCTTCCTGGAGTCCTGCCGGTACCCGGACGGCGTCCGGGTACTGATGTCCTCGATGGCCGGTCTGCGGGACGGCCGGATCGTCGACCAGACCTCCGTCCAGGCCTGGGACGAGACCGGTCCCGAGCAGTAGGCTCACGGACATGATCCGCACCGCCGTCGCCACCGACGTCCCCGTCGTCCACGCCATGATCCGCGAACTCGCGGAGTACGAGAAGGCCCTGCACGAGGCGAAGGCCACCGAGGAGCAGCTGCACGAGGCCCTGTTCGGCGAGAACCCGGCCCTGTTCGGGCTGATCGCCGAGGACGACGCCACCGGTGAACCGGTCGGCTTCGCGGTCTGGTTCCGCAACTTCTCGACCTGGCGCGGCACCCACGGGATCTACCTGGAGGACCTGTACGTCCGCCCGGAGGCGCGCGGCGGCGGCCACGGCAAGGCGCTGCTGCTGGAACTCGCCCGGATCGCCGTCGAGCGCGGCTACTCCCGGGTCGAGTGGTCGGTCCTGGACTGGAACCAGCCCTCGATCGACTTCTACAAGTCGATCGGCGCGGTGTCGATGGACGAGTGGACGGTGTTCCGGCTCACCGACGAGGCGCTGGCCGCCGCCGGACGGCGCTGAACGGCCCCCGGGAGTCCGGGGAAAGGGTCTGCCACCCTGCGTCGCAATGCCTTACCATGAGTAACTCCCGAACCGGGGTGCGGAAGGCAGAGCGATGGCGGATCCGCGGCGCCGGGCCCCCTTCGGGGGTAGCAAGCGGTAACAAGCGGGGTACCAAGAAAGCACAGCGCGCCACCCAGGAGGCAAGGGTGTCCCAGATCGACGGCGATCTCGGCGTTCAGGACTTCGTGGAGGTCCGGCTGCCCGCAGCCGGGGCCTACCTCTCCGTCCTGCGAACAGCGACGGCCGGGTTGGCGGCCCGGTTGGACTTCACGCTCGACGAGATCGAGGACCTGCGGATCGCGGTCGACGAGGCCTGCGCCATCCTGCTCCAGCAGGCGGTGCCCGGCTCCGTACTGTCCTGCGAGTTCCGGCTGGTCGGCGACTCGTTGAAGGTCACCGTCTCCGCCCCGACCACCGACGGCAAGGCCCCCGAACGGGACACCTTCGCCTGGACGGTGCTCTCCGCCCTGGCCGGCGAGGTCGACTCCTCGGTCGCCGAGGACAAGACCGTGTCGATCAGCCTGCACAAGAAGCGCGGCGGATCCCCCTCCCACTAGTCGGGCGCCGGACCGCACCGCACGACCGAGCAGCACCGAGCAGCACCCGCGCAAGGGCCGTCCGCCGCTCCCCCGCTCCGGGGACCGACGGACGGCTCCCGGTACCGCCACCCACGCGGTACGACCAACGAGACGATTCCGGGGCCACCGGCCCCGGTGCTCCCGGAACGGAACGGGGGAATGGCCGTGAGTGATCTGGACCGTACCGGCCTCGCGACGGCGGGACCTGCCGTACCGACCCAGGCGAGCGTTCCCGGCCTCGCCGCCAACGACGAAGCGCACCCGAAGGACGCCCAGCGGATGAGCCACCCCACCGAGCCGACGTCCGAGCCGACGCCTGCCTCCGCGCCCCCGCCGGACCCGGTGGACGAGACGGCCCCGGCCGTCGGGGCGGAACCGGCGGACGCGGCCGACCCCGCCGTCGAGGCCGGGTCGGCGGTCGAGGCCGAGCCGCACGTCGCCCTGCCCGCCCAGGGCTCGCACCGCAGCGGCGCCCCGGACCGGGAGGCCGCCCGCGCGCTGTTCGTCCGGCTGTCCGCACTGCCCGAGGGCTCCCCGGAGCGGGTCGAGCTGCGCAACCAGCTGGTGCGGATGCACATCCCGCTGGTCGAGCACCTGGCCCGGCGCTTCCGCAACCGGGGCGAGCCGCTGGACGACCTGACCCAGGTCGCCACCATCGGCCTGATCAAGTCGGTGGACCGCTTCGACCACGAGCGCGGGGTCGAGTTCTCCACCTACGCGACGCCGACCATCGTCGGGGAGATCAAGCGGCACTTCCGCGACAAGGGCTGGGCGGTGCGCGTCCCGCGCCGGCTCCAGGAGCTGCGGCTGTCGCTCACCACGGCGACCAGCGAGCTCTCCCAGCGGCACGGCCGCTCCCCCACGGTGCACGAGCTGGCCGAGCACCTGGGGATCTCCGAGGAGGACGTCCTGGAGGGCCTGGAGTCCGCCAACGCGTACTCCACGCTGTCCCTGGACGTGCCGGACAGCGACGACGAGTCGCCGGCCGTCGCGGACACCCTGGGCGCGACCGACGAGGCGCTGGAGGGCGTCGAGTACCGCGAGTCGCTCAAGCCGCTGCTGGCCCAACTGCCGCCCCGGGAGCAGAAGATCCTGGTGCTGCGGTTCTTCCGGAACATGACCCAGTCGCAGATCGCCGCCGAGGTGGGGATCTCCCAGATGCACGTGTCCCGGCTGCTCGCCCGGACCTTGGCCCAGCTGCGGGAGAAGCTCCTGGTGGAGGAGTAGGACTGACGCCCCTTCAGTCTCCCGGCTTGAGGCTCCCCGGTTTCAAGCCCCCGGCGGCCCTGTACCCCTAGTCCTCGGACGGGGCGTACAGGGCCGCCGTCGACTTCGGGTTCAGCAGGCAGCCGATGCCCACCAGGCCGAGCGCCCCGACCAGCACGCCGACCGCGATCATCGCGCCGCCGCTCTCGGCCATGTAGTAGCCGACCGGCAGGCAGATCGAGTTGGTCAGCACCGCCGGACTGCGGCCCCAGCGGCGCTCCTTGAGCAGGGCGCGGGCGGCCAGCACCGGCAGCACCCCGAGCAGCACGATGACCGCTCCGCCGAACTCGTTCAGGGCCAGCTGCTTGGACTGGCCGGACAGCGCGGCCACCATGTCCCAGACGCCGACGACGGCCAGCGCGGCGCCCGCCAGGGCCGTGATGGCGGCGCCCAGGGTCAGGGAGGCCGGGCGGCCGGATCCGGCCGAGGGTACGGGTGCGGAGGTTTCTGCGGTCACTCCAGCAGGGTAGCCGCCGGTTGCTCCGTACCGACCCGTAGGCTTTCCCCATGCGCGCTCTCCTGGTCGTGAACCACAAGGCCACCACCACCAGTGGCCGGACCAGGGACGTCCTGATCCACGCCCTGCGCAGCGATCTCAAGCTGGAGGTCGCCGAGACCCGTTACCGGGGCCACGCGCGCGACCTGGCCCGCGAGGCGGCGGAGGACGGCACGGTCGACCTGGTGGTGGCGCTGGGCGGGGACGGCACCGTCAACGAGGTGGTGAACGGGCTGCTGGCGCACGGCCCGGGCGAGAAGGTCCCGCGACTGGCCGTGGTGCCGGGCGGTTCGACCAATGTGTTCGCCCGCGCGCTGGGCCTGCCCAACGACCCGGTGGAGGCCACCGGCGCCCTGCTGGACGCGCTGGAGCACGGCCGGGAGCGGCCGATCGGGCTGGGCAAGGCGATGACCGACGGGCTGCCGGACCGCTGGTTCACCTTCACCGCCGGCCTCGGCTTCGACGCCGGGGTGGTCGGCCGGGTCGAGGAGCAGCGCCGGGCCGGGCGCAAGTCCACCCACGCCCTGTACGTCGGCCAGGCCCTCCGGCACTACTTCACCCAGCGTGAGCAGCGCCGTTCCGGCCCGATCTCCCTGGAGCTGCCGGGCCACGAGCGGGTTCCGGGCCTGGTGCTGTCGATAGTCAGCAACACCTCTCCCTGGACGTTCCTCGGGAACCGTCCGGTCTACCCCTCACCGCTCGCCTCCTTCGACACGAACCTGGACGTCTTCGGCATCACCCGGATGACGGCGTTCGGCACGGCTCGAACGGTCCGTCAGATCCTGCGGTCGTACACGACTTCGAGTGACGGCACCCCTCCCAGTGGGCCCTCCGGGAAGCACGTCGTCTCCTATCACGACGTCAGACACTTCACCTTGGTTTCGGAGGAACCGGCGCCGTTCCAGGTCGACGGGGACCATCTTGGAGACAGGAGTCGCGTCAGTTTCACAGGCGTACGGCGGGCACTGCGTGTGATTGTGTGACTGGAAGGGGGGTTCCTCCTTCTTCTCGAACGCACAAGCCCCCTTCACTCCATAGAAGTACTGGCTGTGAGCTAGGCGACACCGAAGAATCCAAAATTCCTCCCCGAAGGGGGTTGTATCCGAGCCCGAGGTTTGCGAACCTCTACATGGCGATCGGGACACATCGCAGCGACGGCAACTCCGGAACCACAGGAGCGCCGACCGCGGGGCGTCCCTCGAATCGCCGAATCCCCCCAGCACAGACCACCCGGGCCCGACGGGCCTTTGGTCTCTTTTGCTGTTGCGGGATTCGTGAAAGCGTTCACATTCACAAGCCATTCGATTATGCCGATCGGGCCACCCCCCGCGGCAGGAGGAGTTGGACGACCATGGACTGGCGCCACCGCGCTGTCTGCCGCGAAGAGGACCCCGAGCTGTTCTTCCCGATCGGGAACACCGGTCCTGCTCTGCTGCAGATCGAGGAAGCCAAGGCCGTGTGCCGCCGCTGTCCGGTGATGGAGCAGTGCCTCCAGTGGGCGCTCGAGACCGGTCAGGACGCCGGCGTCTGGGGCGGCATGAGCGAGGACGAGCGCCGCGCGATGAAGCGCCGTGCAGCCCGCAACCGCGCCCGCACCGCCTGATCGCCCGGCGATCACACGCCGTAGCACCAGCAGTGACCGCAGTACCGATCGACACATGATCAAAGGCTTCCCTGCACCTCCTGGTGAAGCCTTCCGCACCAAGGACCTCGCCCAGCCAGGTCCCGCGACACCGGACCCGCCCAAGCACTTGATACTGTTCACTTAGAGCAATATCGTGGAGCTGTGGCGCTCACCGTGTGCAACGCACCGGCGAGGTGTCGCACCACCCAGAGCCCCCGCTCCGGCCGACTCCCCCCGACGGCCGGAACGGGTTGAGAGGCCCTGTCGACCCACCCCCCCGGTCGACAGGGCCTCGTTTCTGTTTCCGCACTCCGGCGTGCGGGTGCGCGTACCCGGCGCTTCCGCCGGACGCACGCCCCCTCCGCGCACCTACACGCATCCCCGTGCGACGGTTTCCCGGCGGCCGCGACCGCGGTGGACGGGGGCCTCGGCGGACCGGGACCTCAGCGGACGGGGATCTCCAGGATCACCTTCGTACCGCCGTTCGGGCCGGCCACCATGTCGAAGGTGCCGCCCAGTTCGCCGGTGGCCAGCGTCCGGACGATCTGCAGCCCGAGGTTGCCCGCCGTCTTCGGGTCGAAGCCCTCCGGCATGCCGCGGCCGTCGTCCTGCACCGTGATCAGCAGGTACTCCTCCGGCCGGGCGCCGCCGTTCCAGCTGTCCGACCAGCCCTTGCCGGTCGCCGGGGCCCGCCCGCGCAGCGCGCTGACCTCCAGGTTCCCGGAGGCGGTCGGACCGAACGCGTGCTCCAGGGCGTTCTGGAGCAGTTCGGTCAGCACCATCGACAGCGGGGTGGCCACCTCGGCGGAGAGGATCCCGAAGCTGCCGGTGCGGCGGGTCGCCACCCGGCCGTCCTGGGTCAGCTCCATCGCCATCGCCAGCACCCGGTCGGCGATCTCGTCGAAGGCCACCTGCTCGTCCAGCGCCTGGGAGAGCGTCTCGTGCACGATCGCGATCGAGCCGACCCGGCGCACCGCCTCGTCCAGCGCGGCCCGGGCAGACTCCGACTCCATCCGGCGGGACTGGAGCCGCAGCAGGGCCGCGACGGTCTGCAGGTTGTTCTTCACCCGGTGGTGGATCTCCCGGATGGTGGCGTCCTTGGTCATCAGCTCGCGGTCGCGGCGGCGCAGCTCGGTCACGTCCCGGCAGAGCACCAGCGAACCGGTCAGGGTGCCCTTGGGCTTGAGCGGGATCGCCCGCAGGGTCACCACTCCCCCCTGCGCCTCCACCTCGGTCTGCCGGGGCGCCCAGCCGCTCGCCAGCTTCACCAGCGCCTCGTGGACGGCCGAGCGGGACGGCGGGGCGAGGTCGGCGGTGGCCCGGCCGAGGTGGCTGCCGACCAGGTCGGTGGTGAGGCCGAGGCGGTGGTACGCGGAGAGGGCGTTGGGGCTGGCGTAGGTGACCACGCCGTCCGCGTCCAGCCGGATCAGGCCGTCGCCGACCCGGGGGGCCGCGTCCATGTCGGCCTGCTCGACACCGGGGAAGGGGAAGGAGCCGGCCGCGATCATCTGGGCCAGGTCGGAGGCGCTCTGGAGGTAGGTGAGCTCCAGCCGGCTCGGGGTGCGGACGGTCAGCAGGTTGGTGTTGCGGGCGATCACGCCCAGCACCTTGCCCTCGCGCCGGACCGGGATCGACTCGACCCGGACCGGGACCTCCTCGCGCCACTCCGGGTCGCCCTCGCGCACGATCCGGCCCTCGTCGAAGGCGGCGTCCAGCAGCGGGCGGCGGCCGCGCGGGACGAGGTGGCCGACCATGTCGTCCTGGTAGGAGGTGGGCCCGGTGTTGGGCCGCATCTGCGCCACCGAGACGTAGCGGATGCCGTCCCAGGTGGGGATCCACAGCACCAGGTCGGCGAAGGAGAGGTCGGAGAGCAGCTGCCACTCCGAGACCAGGTGGTGGAGCCATTCCACATCGGCCCCGGTGAGGGTGGTGTGGCGGCGGACGAGTTCGTTCAGCGAGGGCACATGGCGAGGGTAGCGCCGCCGGTCCGGGCGGGGCGCGCCAGGCCTCCCGCCGGGCCCGGACGCCTCCCGAGTTGTTTAGACCAATTTTCCGAGAGGCCTGGACAACCGAGATTGGTCTAGTCCACAATGGAAGGGCACCAAGGAGAGGCCCCCGCGCAACTGCCCTGACCGCGCGCGGCCCCTCCTCGGTCGGACGCCGCAGATCGAGGACCCCGCACAGTTCTCGATCCCACCTGGCGCCCGACGACAGCTCCGGGCTGCGGTGCCGCATGGGTTGAGGGTCCCGTGTCGGCGCCGTGGCCCGTAGTGTTTTCCACCCCCGGAACCATGTCTCCGCCGCTCAACGAGCCGGCCCCGGTCCACAGCCTGTGG
>NZ_JBHVET010000255.1:0-10505 GCF_042802135.1 Kitasatospora sp. NPDC057512 | reverse complement strand
AGACCGAGCAGTACTGAGAGAATTGGCCGCGGGGGCGGTTCCACGAACCGCCCCCGTCGTCGTGAAAGTCGTACGGGCAACAGTGCCCGTACGCCCGCTGCGGTACCTGATACGGCCGTAGTCGGAGATTCAAGGAGTAATCCATGCCGCGTCCCACCAAGGGTGCCCGCCTCGGCGGCGGCCCGCACCACGAGCCGCTGCTGCTCGCCGGTCTGTGCCGGGAGCTGTTCCAGTACGGCCGCATCACCACGACCGAGGCCAAGGCCCGTCGGATGCGCCCGCTGGCGGAGAAGCTGATCACCAAGGCGAAGAAGGGCGACATCCACAACCGTCGCCTGGTGCGCAAGACCATCACCGACGTGTCGGTGCTGCACACCCTCTTCACCGAGATCGCGCCGCGCTACGAGAACCGCCCGGGTGGTTACACCCGTATCACCAAGATCGGTCCCCGTCGTGGCGACAACGCCCCGATGGCCGTGATCGAGCTGGTCGAGGCGCTGACCGTCGCGCAGACCGCCGTCGGCGAGGCCGAGGCCGCCACCAAGCGTGCCGTCAAGGAGGCCGACGCCAAGGTCGAGGAGACCAAGGCCGACGCCGCCGAGGCCGAGCAGGCCTGACACCTTCAGGTGTGATGCGGGCCCGTTTCCCCAGTGATGGGGGAGCGGGCCCGTTCCTTGTTCTTCGAGGTCCCGGGAGAAGAGAAGCAGTGGTCAACGAGTGCGCCGAGCAGCCGCCGGTGAAGGACGGCCCGGCCGACGGGTACGTCCGGGTCCGGCTCGACCTCGCCTACCAGGGTGCCGAGTTCTCCGGCTGGGCCCGCCAGAAGGGCGGCCGCCGGACGGTCCAGGAGGAGATCGAGACCGCGCTGCAGGTCGTCACCCGCAGCCCGGAGCTCTTCCCGCTGACCGTGGCCGGCCGCACCGACGCCGGGGTGCACGCCCGCGGCCAGGTCGCCCACGTCGACCTGCCGGCCGAGCTGTGGGCGGAGCACCGGGAGAAGCTGCTGCGCCGGCTGGCGGGCCGGCTGCCCGGGGACGTCCGGATCTACCGGGTCGGCGAGGCGCCGGCCGGGTTCGACGCCCGCTTCTCGGCCGTCTGGCGCCGGTACGCGTACCGGGTCTCCGACCACCCCGGCGGGGTGGACCCGCTGCTGCGCGGCCACGTGCTCTGGCACGACCGGCCGCTGGACGTGGAGAAGATGAACGCCGCCGCGAAGCTGCTGCTCGGCGAGCACGACTTCGCCGCGTACTGCAAGAAGCGCGAGGGCGCCACCACCATCCGCACCCTGCTGGAGCTGCACTGGGACCGCGTCCCGGTGGACCCGTACGCCGCCCAGGAGGGCTCGCTCGCGGTCGCCACCGTGCGGGCCGACGCCTTCTGCCACAACATGGTCCGGGCGCTGGTCGGCGCGATGCTGCTGGTCGGCGACGGGCACCGGCCGGTGGAGTTCCCCGGCGAGGTGCTGGCCGGCGGGGTGCGCAACTCCGCCGTCAACGTGATCCGGCCGTACGGGCTCACGCTGGAGGAGGTCGGCTACCCGCCGGACGACCAGCTGGCCGAGCGCAACCGCGCGGCCCGGCGGATGCGGACCCTGCCCGGGCAGCCGGCCATCGGGTAATCCGTTTTGGCCCGGCGCGTCCGCTTGGGAGAATCGTTCCCATGGGACACGTCGAGATTTCGCACCTGGAGTACTACCTGCCGGACGGGCGCGTGTTGTTCGACGACGCGTCCTTCCGGGTCGGAGAGGGCGCCGCGGTCGCCCTGGTCGGCGCCAACGGCGCCGGCAAGACCACCCTGCTGCGGATGATCGCGGGGGACATCCAGCCGCACGGCGGCACGGTGACGATCAGCGGCGGGCTCGGCGTGATGCGCCAGTTCGTCGGCACCACCGGCCGCGAGGACCAGCAGTCCACCCCGGGCTCGCTGCCGGCCGACGCCTCGGTGCGCGACCTGCTGGTCTCCGTCGCCCCCGAGCGGATCGCCAAGGCCGCCCGCGCGGTGGACGCCGCCGAGCTGGCGATGATCGCCCAGGACGACGAGAAGACGCAGATGGCCTACGCCCAGGCGCTCTCCGACTGGGCCGACGTCGGCGGCTACGACTACGAGACCGACTGGGACGTCTGCACCATGGCGGCCCTCGGGGTGTCCTTCGACAAGGCCCAGTGGCGCGGCCTGAACACCCTCTCCGGCGGCGAGCAGAAGCGGCTGGTGCTGGAGGCGCTGCTGCGCGGCCCCGAAGAGGTGCTGCTGCTCGACGAGCCCGACAACTACCTGGACGTCCCGGCCAAGCGCTGGCTGGAGGAAGCCCTCAAGGCCACCTCGAAGACCGTCCTGTTCATCTCGCACGACCGCGAGCTGCTCTCCAAGACCGCCGACAAGATCATCTCCGTGGAGTCCGGCGCGGCGGGCAGCAGCGTCTGGGTGCACGGCGGCGGCTTCGACTCCTTCCACGAGGCCCGCAAGGACCGCTTCGCGCGGTTCGAGGAGCTCGGCCGGCGCTGGGACGAGGAGCACGCCAAGCTCAAGAAGCTGGTGGTCACCCTGCGCCAGGCCGCCGCCGTCAGCCACGCCCTGGCCACCCGCTACGCCGCCGCCCAGACCCGGCTGAAGAAGTTCGAGGAGGCCGGTCGGCCGGAGGAGCCCCCGCGCGAGCAGAGCATCACCATGCGGCTCAAGGGCGGGCGCACCGGTGTGCGCTCCTTCACCCTGGAGCAGCTGGAGCTCACCGGCCTGATGCGGCCCTTCGACCTGGAGGTCTTCTACGGCGAGCGGGTCGCGGTGCTGGGCGCCAACGGCGCCGGCAAGTCGCACCTCCTGCGGCTGCTCGCGGGCGACGAGACCGTTGAGCACACCGGCGCCTGGAAACTCGGCGCCCGGGTCGTGCCCGGCCACTTCCGGCAGACCCACGCCCACCCGGAGCTGTTCGGCCGCACCGTGCGGTCGATCGTCGAGGAGGAGCACGCGCTCAGCCGCGGCGCCGCGATGGGGGCGCTGCGCCGGTACGAGCTGGACCGCCAGGAGGAGCAGAAGTTCGAGTCGCTGTCCGGCGGGCAGCAGGCCCGGCTGATGATCCTCAAGCTCGAACTCTCCGGTGTGACGGCCCTGTTGCTGGACGAGCCGACCGACAACCTGGACCTGGAGAGCGCCGAGGCCCTGCAGGCCGGGCTGGAGGCCTTCGACGGCACCGTGCTGTGCGTCACCCACGACCGCTGGTTCGCCAAGACCTTCGACCGTTTCCTGGTGTTCGGCGCGGACGGCCGGGTGTTCGAGTCGCCGGAACCGGTCTGGGACGTGACCCGGGTGGAGCGCGAACGCTGAGTGACGGCCGGGCCTCCGGTCGGGAGGGGGCCAGCCGATTTTTGACCCCTTCGGATCCGGCCGGTAACCTGGACGCTTGATGTGCGTATTGGCTCGCTCTATCTCACGTGAGAGGTCGGTACGCCGGAGACATCAGGTCGTCGACCAGCGGTCACCCTTGAATTGCGTCCAAGGTTGGCCAGGCTGCTCTGCCGTCCGGGTGCTCCTGTCAGGACTCACTCACTGAAAAGCGAAGGCTACGACCGTGCGTACGTACAGCCCCAAGCCCGGCGACGTCCAGCGTCAGTGGCACGTCATCGACGCGACCGACGTCGTGCTCGGCCGCCTGGCCTCCCAGGCCGCCAACCTCCTCCGGGGCAAGCACAAGGCGATCTACGCGCCGCACGTTGACACTGGTGACTTCGTCATCATCATCAACGCCGACAAGGTGCACCTGTCCGGTAACAAGAAGACCCAGAAGCTGGCCTACCGCCACTCGGGCTTCCCGGGCGGTCTGCGCTCGGTGCGCTACGACGACCTGCTGGCGAACAACCCGGAGAAGGCCGTCGAGAAGGCCATCAAGGGCATGATCCCCAAGAACAGCCTGGGCCGCCAGATGCTCTCGAAGCTGAAGGTCTACTCGGGCGACCAGCACCCCCACGCTGCGCAGCAGCCGGTGCCGTTCGAGATCACCCAGGTCGCGCAGTAATTCGGCCACCAAGCCCCCCAACACTGAAAAGAGCTGAGGAACACCGTGGCCGAGACCACTGAAACCCTTGAGGTCGACTTCGACGAGGCCGTTGAGGCCGTCGAGGGCGAGTACACCTCCGAGGAGAGCTACACCTCCGAGTCGCTGGCCGGCCGCTTCGGCGAGGCCGTCCCCGGCGCCGGCCTGGGCCGTCGCAAGGAGGCGATCGCCCGCGTGCGCATCGTCCCCGGCACCGGCCAGTGGAAGATCAACGGTCGCACCCTCGAGGGTTACTTCCCCAACAAGGTGCACCAGCAGACCGTGAACGAGCCCTTCAAGCTCCTCGAGCTGGACGGCCGTTACGACGTCGTCGCCCGCATCAGCGGTGGCGGCGTCTCCGGCCAGGCCTACGCGCTGCGCCTCGGCGTCGCCCGTGCCCTGAACGAGGCCGACGTGGACAACAACCGCGGCGCGCTGAAGAAGGCCGGCTTCCTGACCCGTGACGCCCGCGCCGTCGAGCGCAAGAAGGCCGGTCTGAAGAAGGCCCGCAAGGCGCCGCAGTACAGCAAGCGCTAATCGCCTCCCCGGGGGTGCGGTCCGCCCTGGCGGCGCACCCCCTGGTTGCGCGAAAACCGTCGCCCCGGAGTACCTCGCGTACTCCGGGGCGACGTGTTCCCCGGCTACTGCGCGGCGGCCGGGATCATCGGTTTGGGTTCCGAGCAGTGCTGATGGAGGACGGGACAGTGGGACGACTCTTCGGTACGGACGGCGTGCGCGGGGTGGCCAACGAGGGCCTGACGGCGGAGCTGGCGCTCGGCCTGTCGGTCGCCGCGGCCCATGTGCTCGGCGAGGCCGGCGCCTTCGACGGCCACCGGCCGGTCGCGGTGGTCGGCCGTGACCCGCGCGCCTCGGGCGAGTTCCTGGAGGCCGCCGTCATCGCCGGTCTGGCGAGCGCCGGCGTTGACGTCCTGCGGGTCGGCGTCCTGCCCACCCCGGCCGTGGCGTACCTCACCGGCGCGCTCGGCGCCGACTTCGGCGTGATGCTGTCCGCCAGCCACAACGCCATGCCGGACAACGGCATCAAGTTCCTCGCCCGCGGCGGCCACAAGCTGGACGACCGCATCGAGGACGCGATCGAGACCCACTACCGCAAGCACACCCTCGGCGACGAGGACTGGAACCGTCCGACCGGCGCGGCCGTCGGCCGGGTGCGCGAGTACACCGAGGGCTTCGACAAGTACGTCGCCCACCTGATCGGCGTGCTGCCCAACCGCCTGGACGGCATCAAGGTCGTCATCGACGGCGCCCACGGCGCGGCCGCCTACGTCGCCCCCGAGGCCTTCGCCCGGGCCGGCGCCGAGGTGGTCCACACCCTGGGGGCCGAGCCCACCGGCCTCAACATCAACGACGGCGTCGGCTCCACCCACCTGGACCGGCTGCGGGTCGCGATGAAGGAGCACCGGGCCGACCTCGGCATCGCCCTGGACGGGGACGCCGACCGCTGCCTGGCCGCCGACGCCGAGGGCAACGAGGTGGACGGCGACCAGATCATCGCCATCCTCGCGATCGCCATGAAGGAGGCCGGCACCCTGCGCGGCAACACCGCCGTGGCCACCGTGATGTCCAACCTCGGCTTCAAGCTGGCGATGGAGCGCGAGGGCGTCGAGCTGGTGGAGACCGCCGTCGGCGACCGCTACGTGCTGGAGGCGATGAAGGAGCACGGCTTCGCGCTGGGCGGCGAGCAGTCCGGCCACGTGATCCTGCTGGACCACGCCACCACCGGTGACGGCACCCTGACCGGCCTGATGCTGGGCGCCCGGCTGGCCGCCACCAAGCAGCCGCTGGCCGACCTGGCCGCCGTGATGACCCGGCTGCCGCAGGTGCTGATCAACGTCAAGGGCGTCGACAAGTCCCGGGTGAGGACCAGCACCGAGCTGGCCGCCGCGGTCGCCGAGGCCGAGGCCGAGCTGGGCTCCACCGGCCGGGTGCTGCTGCGCCCGTCGGGCACCGAGCCGCTGGTCCGGGTGATGGTCGAGGCCGCCGACCCGGCGCAGGCCGAGACGGTCGGGCAGCGGCTGGCCGAGGCCGTGCGCACCCACCTGGGCTGAACCCCGGACCCACGGCGAAGGGCCCCCGCGTGGCGGGGGCCCTTCGTGTCGTGCGCTCTTGAGGAGGTGCCTCTCGCGGGCTCCGGGGTGCGCTCAGAGCTTGCGCAGCAGCGCCCGGCGGACCTTGTGGTCCTGGCCCTTCTGGAGGATCAGGGTGGCCCGGCCGCGGGTCGGCAGCACGTTCTCCAGCAGGTTGGGCTTGTTGATGGTGCGCCAGACCTGCCGGCCGTACTCCATCGCCTCCTCCTCCGGCACCTCGGTGAAGCGGCGGAAGTAGGAGTTCGGGTCCTGGAAGGCGGTCTGCCGCAGCTTGCGGAAGCGGTCCAGGTACCAGTGCTCGATGTCGTCGGTCCGGGCGTCGACGTAGATCGAGAAGTCGAAGTAGTCGGCCACCGCGAGGCGGGTGCGGCCGTCGCTGCCGGGCAGGGCCGGCTGGAGCACGTTCAGGCCCTCGACGATCAGGATGTCCGGGCGCTCCACGGTCAGCCGCTCGCCCTGCACGATGTCGTACACCAGGTGCGAGTAGACCGGCGCGCTGACCCGCTCCTTGCCCGCCTTCACGTCCGCGACGAAGCGCATCAGCGCCCGGCGGTCGTACGACTCCGGGAAGCCCTTGCGGGCCATCAGGCCGCGGCGGCGCAGCTCGGCGTTGGGGAGCAGGAAGCCGTCGGTGGTGACCAGTTCGACCCGGGGGTGCTCGGGCCAGCGGGCCAGCAGCGCCTGCAGCAGGCGGGCGGTGGTGGACTTGCCGACCGCGACGGAGCCGGCCACGCCGATGATGAACGGGGTGCGGGTGCGCTCGGTGTCCGGGGTGTCCAGGAACGTGCCCAGCGTCCCGCGCAGCTCGTGCGTGGCGTGGATGTACAGGTTCAGCAGGCGCGACAGCGGCAGGTAGACGTCGCGGACCTCGTCCAGGTCGAGGGCGGTCCCGAGGCCGCGCAGCCGTTCCACCTCCTCGGCGGTCAGCGGCAGCGGCGTACGCTCGCGCAGCGCGCTCCACTCGGCCCGGCTGAGGTCCACGTAGGGGGACGGGGACGGGCCGGGCGTGGCGGTGCCCGGCGTACAGAGTTCGGTCAGCACATGCTCCATTGTGAGCCGTCGCGGCGTTCACGGTGGCTGTGGTGTCGGTCACGCAGTGTTCCCGCGCGGCGGGAAAACGGCCACAGAACCGCCCTTATGCTGGCACGCATGTGCGGAATTGTTGGATACGTGGGCGCTCAGACCGCCCTCGACGTAGTAATCGCAGGTTTGCAGCGGCTGGAGTACCGGGGCTACGACTCGGCCGGTGTCGCGGTGCAGGTCCAGGACTCCGAAGGACAGTGGAGCCTGGCCACCGACAAGCGGGCGGGCAAGCTCGCCAACCTGGAGAAGTCGCTCGCCGAGACCCCTCTGCCCGGCGGCACCACCGGCATCGGCCACACCCGCTGGGCCACCCACGGCGGCCCGACGGACGCCAACGCCCACCCCCACCTGGACGACCGTCAGCGGGTCGCCGTGGTGCACAACGGCATCATCGAGAACTTCGCCCAGCTGCGCGCCGAGATCGCCGAGCGCGGCCACACCCTCCGGTCCGAGACCGACACCGAGGTCGTCGCCCACCTGCTGGGCGAGGCCTACGCGGGCGACCTCGCCGAGGCCATGCGCGTGGTCTGCCGTCAGCTGGAGGGCGCCTTCACCCTGGTCGCCGTGCACGCGGACGCGCCGGACGTGGTCGTCGGTGCCCGCCGCAACTCGCCGCTGGTGGTCGGCCGCGGCGAGGGCGAGAACTTCCTCGCCTCGGACGTCGCCGCCTTCATCGCCCACACCCGTGAGGCGATCGAGCTGGGCCAGGACCAGGTGGTCGAGCTGCGCCGGGAGGGCGTGACCGTCACCAACTTCGACGGCACCCCGGCCGACGTGCGCGAGTACCACGTCGACTGGGACGCCTCCGCCGCCGAGAAGGGCGGCTACGACTACTTCATGCTCAAGGAGATCGCCGAGCAGCCGAAGGCGGTCGCCGACACCCTGCTCGGCCGGATCGGCACCGACGGCCGGCTGACCCTCGACGAGCTGCGGATCTCCGACGCCGACCTGCGTTCGGTCGACAAGGTCGTCATCGTGGCCTGCGGTACGGCGTTCCACGCCGGCATGATCGCCAAGTACGCGATCGAGCACTGGACCCGCATCCCCTGCGAGGTCGAGGTCGCCTCCGAGTTCCGCTACCGCGACCCGATCATGGGCCCGGGCACGCTGGTCATCGCCATCTCGCAGTCCGGCGAGACCATGGACACCCTGATGGCCCTGCGGCACGCCCGCGAGCAGGGCGCCAAGGTGCTGGCGATCTGCAACACCAACGGCTCCACCATCCCGCGCGAGTCGGACGCGGTGCTGTACACCCACGCCGGTCCGGAGGTCGCGGTCGCCTCCACCAAGGCGTTCCTGACCCAGCTGGTCGCCTGCTACCTGGTCGCCCTGTACCTGGGCCAGGTGCGCGGCACCAAGTGGGGCGACGAGATCTTCGCCGTCATCAAGGAACTCGGCGACGCGCCGAAGCAGGTCGAGCAGGTCCTGGAGACCATGGAGCCGGTGCGCGAGCTGGCCCGCTCGCTGGCCGACGCCCGCTCGGTGCTGTTCCTCGGCCGCCACGTCGGCTTCCCGGTGGCCCTGGAGGGCGCGCTCAAGCTCAAGGAGCTGGCGTACATGCACGCCGAGGGCTTCGCGGCGGGCGAGCTCAAGCACGGCCCGATCGCGCTGATCGAGGAGGGGCTGCCGGTCGTGGTGGTCGTGCCCTCGCCGCGCGGGCGGTCGATCCTGCACGACAAGATCGTCTCCAACATCCAGGAGATCCGGGCCCGCGGCGCCCGCACGATCGTGATCGCCGAGGAGGGCGACGAGGCCGTCGTCCCGTACGCGGACCACCTGATCCGCATCCCGGCCACCCCGACCCTGCTCCAGCCGCTGGTCTCCACCGTCCCGCTCCAGGTCTTCGCCTGCGAGCTGGCCACGGCCAAGGGCCACGAGGTCGACCAGCCGCGCAACCTGGCGAAGTCGGTCACCGTCGAGTAGCCGCTCGGCCGCACGGCGCCCCTGCGGTGGCTGCGTCCTACCGCAGGGGCGCCGTGTCGAGCGTGAAGGAGAACGGGGCGGGGAGGTCGATGGGCTTGCCGAAAGCGGTCTCGACGAGGGCGGTGTAGTCCCCGTTCTCGGGCTGGGTGAACAGCGTGACCCTCTCCTCGTCGCGGTCGGCCAACAGATAGCAGGGGATGCCCGCGACAACGTAGGCGTACAGCCGGGTGCGGGCAGGGGATCGTTGTAGGGGTCACTCGAAAGTGCGCCCAGGTCTGAGCCGGCCGACTGCTGAAGGAGTTCTCCCCATGCGTCATGCACACCCTGTGGAAACCGTCCGGGCCGCCGAGGCCGAGCTGATGGCGCGGCTGCCGGAGGGCACCCTGATGCAGCGGGCGGCCGCGGGGCTGGCCGCGACCTGTGCGCGGCTGCTGACCGGGCGTCGGGGGCGGGTGTACGGCAGTCGGGTGACGGTGCTCGCGGGCAGCGGGGACAACGGGGGTGACGCCCTGTACGCGGGGGCCGCGCTGGCCCGGCGCGGGGCGCGGGTGACGGCGGTGCTGCTGGTGCCGGAGAAGGCACACCCGGGCGGGCTGGCCGCGCTGCGCGCCGCCGGTGGGCGGGTGACGGTGGAGCAGGAAGTCGGCCTGGCCGACTTCTCGCGCGCGGACCTGGTGCTGGACGGCATCGTCGGCATCGGCGGCCGGGGCGGGCTGCGCCCGGAGGCCCGGCCGTACGCGTGGGCCCGGCGGTCCGGGACGGTGGTGGCGGTGGACCTGCCGAGCGGGGTGGACGCCGACACCGGCGAGGTGCCGGGCGTGGCGCTGCGCGCGGACGTCACGGTCTGCTTCGGCACCTACAAGCCCGGTCTGCTGATCGACCCGGGGGCCTCGTACGCGGGCGCCGTGCAGCTGGTCGGCATCGGGCTGGAGCCGCCCGCCGCGGAGGTGACGGCGCTCCAGCACGCGGACGTGGCGGCGCTGCTGCCGGTGCCGGGCGCGGAGAGCGACAAGTACCGGCGCGGCGTGGTCGGGGTGGCGGCCGGCTCGGCGACCTACCCGGGGGCGGCGCTGCTCGCGGTGGCCGGGGCGCTGCACGGGGGTGCGGGCGCGGTCCGGTACGTGGGCACGGCGGCCGAGGAGGTGGTGCGGCGCTTCCCGGAGGTGCTGGTCACCGAGGGCGGGCCGGCCGGGGCCGGCCGGGTGCAGGCCTGGGTGGTCGGGCCGGGCGGCGGCGAGGGGGCGCGGCAGGCGCTGGCCGAGGCGCTGGCGAGCGACGTCCCGGTGCTGGTGGACGCGGACGGGCTGACCGAGCTGGGCCGGCTCGGCCCGGACGCGCTGGCCGGCCGCACCGCGCCCACCCTGCTC
>NZ_JBHVET010000254.1:0-10522 GCF_042802135.1 Kitasatospora sp. NPDC057512 | reverse complement strand
GGACGGGCCCTGCCGCGTCCCGATCCGGATCGGCGCGGCAGTACGGCGACACGGCGACACGGCAGCGTGGCGGATTCGACGGAATCCGGCGCGCCGGTCCGGGAACACCGGCGATCCGGATCGCACGGTATTTCCGCTGAATTACCGCAGATTGCGGGAATGGGTCGCCCTTCCCGTATATCCGGACATTGCGGGCGTATTTCATGAGCATGTATTCGGCGGGTTCGGTGTGGGTACTGTCGTGATCGCGTCATGTGGTCTAAGTTGTCCGAGGTGTCGAAGTGAGTGGGGGGAAAGCAGTGTGGGATCTCGCACCGGTCGTTCTGCTGCGTTACGCGGGGTTCCCGCTGGACCTGTTGGATCCGCTCGCCGACGAGGCCGCGGCCGAGCGGGCGCGGGCGCTGATCGACCGCACCCGTGAGGCGACCGGGCTGGCCCAGCGGGTGAAGACGGCCTTCCGGGAGCACGGAATCGGGAAGGACGGCGATCTGGCCTCCGACCTGGGCATGCTGCGCGCCGTACCCGAGGACGTCTGCTCCCGGATCGACCCCCGGCTCGACGGCGCGGGCCGCGAGGCCCTGCACGCCTACAACCGGGCCGTCGCCGAACTGGACGGTTCCTGGGGCGAGTTCACCGAGGAGCACGCGGCCCGGCTGGAGGCCGGCCGGCAGTACGTGATCGACGCTTTCGACGATCCGTCGCTGCGCCAGGTGCTGCTGCTCTCGAACGACGCCGGATACCGGGAATTCACGGACTGGCTCGACCGCGGCGGTTCCGGATCCGCCGGACACCGCCGGCGAATGACGGATTTGCTGACGATGTATTTGCAGCGGGTGACGACCAAGAACGAGACGAACTCGCACTTCGGCCCGCTCTCCACCGCCCGGATCACCGACCGGCCGGGCGCCGTCGCCTGGTCGGACGGACCGCTCGAACGCCGCGCCTTCCTGGCCCACTGGGCTGGCGAAGCCCTCGCCGAAGTCTTCAGCGGCCGACCGGAGTTGAGGGACCTCGTCCGTCCCCGGCGGCGCCCGCTGGCCTTCCTGGACGGGGATTCGCTGCGCCGGTACGCCTTCCGGACCAGCAGCGGCATGGCGGGGGACTGGCGCTTCCTGCCGGAGGGGGCCGCCGAGCCGACTCCCGAGGAGCGCTGGGTGTGGGAGCGCTGCGACGGCCGGCAGAGTCGCGCCGCGCTGCGCACGGCCTGGTGCGAGCACCACCCCCACGCCCCGGCGGAGGAGTTCGACCGGACCCTGGACGGACTGGACCGCGACGGCTGGGTCGTCGCCCGCTGGGAGATCCCCGTCGGCGCCCCGGACCCGCTGGGCGTGCTGACGCGACTCCTGGAGGGCGCCGGTCCGGCCGGAGCGTGGGAGCGCGCGCTGGTCGAGCGGTTGGAGCGCGCCCTCGCGCGGTTCGCGACCGCCGCGCCCGACCGGCGGGCCGCCGCGCTGGAGGAGATCAAGACCGAGTTCTCGACGGCGACCGAGCAGTCCGCCAACCGGGCCGGCGGCCGGCACTACGCCGACCGCACGGTGGTCTTCGAGGAGGCCTTCGGGCCGGTGCGCGACATGACGCTGGGCGCCGACGTCGCCGCCACCCTCGGTACGGAGCTGGCCCCGGCGTACGACCTCGCGCTGCTGACCTCCCGCCGACGGCTGCGCCGGGAGACCGAGCTGCTGCGGGACTGGGTGGTGGAGGAGTTCGGGGCGGACACCCCCGTGCCCCTGGACCACTTCTACGCCAGGTTCTTCGATCGGAAGCCGGCTCTCGACCGGGCCTGCGAGGAGATCGACCGGGACGTGGCGGGCCTGGAGGCCGAGATCGCCGCGGCGCTGTTGGGGGAGCGCGACGGCGGGGAGCACGAGGTGGTGATCGAGGCCGCCCTGCTGGAGAAGCTGATCGCGAGCGAACCCGATCCGCTGCCCGCGGTCTGCAACCCCGACGTGCTGCTGGCCGCCCGCGACCGCGCGGCGCTGGACCGGGGCGACTACCTGGCCGTCGTCGGGGAGTGCCACGCGGTACGGGAGCTGCTGACGCACTCCAGCTTCGCGCCGATGCTCCAGTCCGACGCCCCGGAGCTGCTCGACGAGGTCCACCACCGGTACCGGGGGCTGCTCGCCGAGGACGAGCTGCTGCTGGACGTGGTCCGCTCCCACCGGGACAAGACCGGTACGGCCCTCAGCCACCCCTGCCCCGACTTCGAGGTCCACGGACTGTCCGGCAAGCCGCGGGACCAGGTGCTGCACCCGGCGCAGTGCCACGTCGTCGTCCGCGGCGGCCGGCTGGAGCTGCGGGCGGACGGCGTCGCCCAGCGCCTGCGGCTGATGGCCCCGCTGGCCGGCGGACCGAGCATCCGGCGGGACCCGCTGGTCCCCTTCTCCTTCCCCCGGCACTTCGGCGGCCTGGGCCTGCGCGGGCCGGACCGCGCCCACCTGCCCCGGATCCGGTACGGCCGGGTGGTGCTCCAGCGGGAGCTGTGGCGCATACCGCCGAGCGCCCTGCGCGGCTGGAGCCCCGGCGTCCACCGGGCGGCCGGGGACGCCCCCGAGTTCGCCGCCGCCTGCCGGCTCCGCGCCGAACTGGGGCTCCCGCGCTACGGGTTCGCGAAGATCCCGGGCGAACCCAAGCCGGTCTTCGTGGACTGGACGTCTCCGCTCCTGGTCCGGCAGCTCTTCCGGCTGGCCCGGAAGGCCCAGGGGGCCGTCGAGTTCTCGGAGATGCTCCCCGGGCCGGACCAGCTCTGGCTGGAGGCCGACGGCGGCCGACGCACCAGCGAACTGCGCTGCGCGGTCTTCTCCGGCGGGCCGGCGGCGCCGGCCGGGGACGGGTCGTGAGCGCCGGCGTCCTGCGGCCCGCCACCGTCGACCTGCACCTCCACAGCCGCGCCTCGGACGGGGACCACACCCCGGAGGAGCTCGCGCGGCGCGCGGTGTCCGCCGGCGTCACGGTGGCCTCCTGCACGGACCACGACACCCTCGCCTCGGCCGACGCCTTCCGCACGGCCTTCGAGGCGCTCGGCGGACGCTGCGTCACCGGATGCGAGGTGACCACGAGCTGGCTGGGCCGGGAGACCCACCTGCTCGTCTACGGCACCCTCGACCCCGACTTCGTCCGCCGGGTGCGCCGCGTCCACGAGGACCACCTGGCCTGTCTGCGGCAGCGGGTGGAGGCGGCGCAGGGCATCGGCGTCCCGGTCTCCTGGGCGGAGACCGAGGCGCTGCTCGGAGCGGACCGGATCCCCTACTTCGGCGAGATCCTGCGCCTGGTGCAGCGCAAGGCCGCGGCGGACGAACGGTTCGCCCACTACACCCCGGACACCCTGCTGGACCTGCAGCGCGACTGGTTCGAGGAGGGCCGTCCGCTGTACGTGCCGGATCCCGAACGGCCGTCCCTGCCGGAGGTGATCGGCTGGGCCAGGGCGGCACGGGGCGTGCCCGTGCTCGCCCATCCGGCCCGCGTCCTCGGGCAGGTCCCGGAGAGCGTGGACGCGCTGCCCGGGCTGCGCGACGCCGGGCTGGCCGGCCTGGAGGCCTGGACCACCTGGCACTCGCCGACCGAGGTGCGGAGCGTGCTGGACCTCTGCTCCCGGCTGGGGCTCGTCCCCACCCAGGGGTCGGACTTCCACGGCACCCGGATCAAACCGTGGGCGACCGGGCCGGGGCTCGTCCCGGGCGGCGGAGCATCCGACCCGCAGGCCCTGGTCGACGCGCTGCTCGCCGCCTGACACCCGCCCACCCCCACCACGAACCGACACCGAGGAGAGCCGACACATGGAACCGGGCACACCGGTCGCGGGGCACCCGACCGCATGGAGCGTCCTGCCCCTCGCCTTCCTGCGGCAGGCGGGCTTCCCGCTGGACCTGCTCGACCCGCTGCTGGCACCGGAGGCGGCCCGTCAGGCGGAGCGCGCCGAGGCGGCCGACGCCGCGGAGCGCGCGGCCGCGGGGAGACTGCGCGGCCTGCTCCACCGCGAGGCCCTGGGCGACGCCCACGCGGACATCACCAGGCGGCTCGGCCAGGGCCAGGAGCTCAGGCCGCGGCAGCTCAGACTGCTGGAGGAGCTGGGCCCGGACACGGCGCGGGCCGTCGAGGAGTGGCGGACGGCCGCCCGGTCGAGCCAGGAGGTCGGGCAGGAGTTCGCCCGCAGCCACCGCACGGCGCTGGACCGGGGCCGTGCGGCCGTCCTCGCCGCCTTCGACGACGAGGCCCTGCGGCAGATGCTGCTGCTGTCCAACGACGCCCAGTACGACTTCTTCACCGGCTGGCTGGACTCCCGCGAAGGGCCGGCCACCGCCGCCGAACGCGGTCGGATCGACACCCTCGCCCGCTACCTGCAACGCGCCTGCACGAAGAACGAGACCCACTCCCACTTCGGTCCCTTCACCCCGGCCAGGCTCACCCCGCAGGGCGGACCGGACTGGTCCACGGGCGCCGGCCTGGTCCGTACGGCCTTCATGACGCACTGGGCGGCCCAGGCCCTGGCGAGCACCGCCTCCTCCGACGACCGGCTGGTCGACCGGGTGCGGCCCAGGCGCCGTCCGCTCACCTTCCTCCTCGACGGCCGCGTCGAGCGCTTCCAGTTCGCCACCGACACGGTGTCGGACTTCGACAACTGGCAGTTCAGGAAGGCGGCGGAGCGCGCCCTGACGCCCGTCGAGGAGTGGATCCTGCGGCACGGCGACGGCGGGACCGAGCTGCACGCCCTCCGTGAACTGTGGCGCGGGCAGCACCCGGAGGAGGGCGAGGGCGGCGCCGCCGCGTTCGACGCGGTGGTCGCGGACCTGAAGGCCGACGGCTGGCTGATCGCGGAGTTCGAGGTGCCCAGCGGCACCGTCGACGCGCTCGGCGACCTGCGGGCGGCGCTGCCGGCGCACCCGGACGCCGACGGCTTCCGGCGCCTCACCGACGAACTCCGGGGCCTGCTGGCCGAGTTCGCCCAGGCCGAGGCGCACACGCGGCCCGAGCTGCTGGACCGGATCAAGCGCCGGTTCGAGGAGATCACCGGACAGCCCGCGAACCGCGGGCAGGGCGACATCTACGCCGACCGCAGCGTCCTCTTCGAGGAGTGCCGCAGCACCCTGCGCGACCTGACCGTCGGCGGCGCGGTCACCGACTTCCTCTCCGACGAGCTGACCCTCGCCTACGACCTGGTCCTGGTGCTGCCCCGGCTGCGCATCCAGCTGGAGACCGAGCTCCTGCACCGGTGGAGCCTGCGCCGGTACGGCCCCGGCCACGAGGTCCCGCTCAGGACCCTGTACGAGGACTTCTTCGCCGACGTGGCCGGCCTCACCGCCGAGGTCGACGCCATCGAGCGGCAACTGGCGGACAAGGCCGCCGAGATCACCGCCGTCCTGCTGCCCGACGACGCCGGGGCGCACCGGGTCGAGGTCGCCGAGGACGCGCTGCGCAAGCTCCTCGGCAGCTGCCGCACCTGGCCCGGAGCCGTGCTCAACCCCGACGTGATGTTCGTGGCGAAGAGCGCCGACCAGCTCGCCGCGGGCGACTTCCTGGCCGTCATCGGCGACTGCCACGCCGTCCGCGACCTCCAGACCCACACCAGCATCGCCCCGCTGCTGGCCGGGGAGTTCCCGGAGCTGCCGGAGCTGGTCGCCCGGCACTACGCCGGCATCGTCGCCGAGGACGAGGTCGTCGTCGACATCGTCCGCGAGCACGGGGCCAAGACCTCCGCCCGGGTCGACCTGGGCCAGCCCGACTTCGAGGTGGCCGGCCGGTCGCCCCGGCCGCGCGCGGAGGTGATCACACCGGAGTCGGTGTTCGTCCGGGTCACCGACCAGCGGCTGGAACTGCGCGACACCGCGCTCCCGGGACGGCTGCGCCTGATGGCGGCACCGGCCGGCACGCCGAGCATCCTGGGCGACCCGCTCAGCGTGTTCGCGTTCCCCCGGCACTTCGGCGGCGGCGTGCTCCCCGTACGGCCCCGCGAGCACACCCCCCGGATCACCTGCGGGCGGGTGGTGCTCCAACGGGAGGAGTGGCGGATACCCGTCGGACGGCTGACCGGGGACCGGCCCGGCGGCGACGACGCCGCCGACTTCGCCGCCGCCCGCCGGCTCCGCGCCGAACTGGGCCTGCCCGCCCAGGTCTTCGCCAAGGTCGCCTCCGAGCCCAAGCCCGTCTACGTGGACTGGAACGCGCCGCTCCTGGTCCGCCAGCTGTTCCGGATGGCACGCACCGACGGCGGCAAGGTCACCATCTCGGAGATGCTCCCCGGCCCGGACTCGCTGTGGTTCTCCCCCGACGGGCGGCACTACACCTGCGAACTCCGGTGCACGGTGTTCTCGCCGGGGGACGATGCATGAACACCGGCCCGCACGCGGAGGCCCGGCCCCGCGCCGAGCGCGGCCTCGGCGCCGGCTTCCGCAGGACCTGGGCCGCCTCCGCCGTCTCGGCCGTCGGCACGGGCATGCACTTCGCCGCGTTCCCGGTCCTGGCCGCGGAGGTGACCTCGGACCCGGGACAGCTCTCGCTGGTGACGGTCCTGGGCAGCCTGCCCTGGCTGCTCGTCGCGCTGCCCGCCGGCGTGCTCGTCGACCGGATGCACCCCGGGCGCATCATGGTCGCCGCCGACTTCGGCCGCGCCGTGGCCGTCGTCGCGCTGCTCGCCGTGCTCTGGGCGGGCGGGCCGAACCTGCCCGCGCTGCTCGTCGTGTCGGCGCTGCTGGGCGTCGGCGAGGTCTTCTTCGAGTGCGCCGCGCAGTCCTTCCTGCCCGCCGTCGTGGCCAAGGAGGACCTGGAGCCGGCCAACGGCCGGCTGTTCACCGGGGTGACGGCGGGCCGCGACTTCGTCGGACAGCTCGTGGGCGGCACGCTCTTCGCGGTGTCCCGGACCCTCCCGTTCGTGGTGAACCTGGTGTCCTTCGTGGCCTCCGGCATCCTGATCGCCGGCGTGCGCACCGTGAACGCCCCGCCGAAGCGGGCCGCCAAGGGCGCCATGCTGCCGCAGATCGCGGCGGGCCTGCGGCTGATCCTCCGCAACCGCGTGCTGCGCTCCTTCGCGCTCGCGTCGGCGGTGGTGAACGCCGTCTTCCTCGGCGAGCTGGCCGTCCTCGTCCTGTTCGCCACCCGGGAACTCGGGCTGGCCGAACGGTACTACGGGCTGCTGCTGACCGCGATGGCGGTGGGAGGCGTCGGCGGCGGCCTGCTGGCCCCGCGACTGGTCCGGCGGCTGGACCGCCGGGCGGCCCTGACCGGCGCGCTCGTCGCCATCGGAGCCTCCTCGCTGGTCCTCGGGCTCGCCGCCGAACTGTTCTCCGCGCTGGCCGCGTTCGTCCTCATGGGGTTCGCGATGACGCTGTGGAACGTCGTCGTCGTGTCCCTGCGCCAGATGATCGTGCCGGCGGAGTTCCTGGGGCGCACCAACAGCGTCTACCGGCTGCTGGGCTGGGGCGCGATGCCGCTCGGCGGGCTGCTGGCCGGGGCCGCCGCGGACGCCTGGGGGCTGAGGACGCCCTTCGCCCTGGGCGGCGTCGCCACCGTGCTGTGCGCGCTGGCCGTCGCCCGCGTGCTGCGCCGGGAGACCCTGCCGACCGACGCGCGGGAAGCCACTGTGCAGGAGGTCGGCGCGGTGGCTGCCGCACGGGAGACCGCCGCGGCGGCCGACGGGCGGGCAACCGCCGCGCCGGAAACCGACATTCGGGAATCGTAAGAAGAGGAATCTGATGGGGGAGACCGACATGGTGCCAAGGACTGCCGTCGCGCCCCTACCGGTGGGCGACGGAATCCACGCCGAAGCCGCCCGGTGGACTTTCGGCGGGGACGTCTTCCAGACGTTCGACGAGCATGTGAGCAAGAGCGTCCCGCTCTACCGGGAAGGTCATGAACTCGTAGCCCAGCTGTCGGACTTCTTCGTCCGCCCGGACGGCCTTGTCCTCGACGTGGGCTGCTCGACCGGCACCCTGATCCGCACGCTCGCGGAGCGTCACCAGGGCAGCGGGGCGAGGTTCCTGGGCGTCGACGTGGAACCCGGCATGGCGGCGGCGGCCGCGGAGCAGTGCGCGGCGTACCCGGAGATCTCGATCCTGGAGGCGGACGCCGCGGCCATGGAACTCGACCGGCTCGACTTCGCGACCCTGTACTACACCCTCCAGTTCATGCCGCGGGAACGGCGCAGGACCCTCCTGGCCTCGCTGTACGCCGCGCTCCCGGAGGGCGGGGCCCTCGTGGTGTTCGAGAAGGTGCGGTCCGCCACTCCCATGCTGCAGGACCTCATGCAGCAGACGTACCAGGAGTTCAAGGTGAACCAGGGCTACACCCCGGACGAGGTGCTCGGGAAGTCCAGGAGCCTCAAGGGCGTCCTGGACTGCCTCACCAGCGAGGAGAACATCGCCATGCTCCGAGGGGCCGGGTTCGGCCAGGTCATGACGATGCAGAAGTACATCTGCTTCGAAGGCTTTCTGGCCGTCAAATAACACACAGAGGAAGGTGTCCGGTGAGGTTTCCCGCCACTGAACAACTGATCGACTGTACGGCCCTGAACGGTTCGGCCCCGTGGGACCAGGCCGTGTCGGAGGTGGTCGCCGAGGCCGCGACCGCGCTGCGGCGGCACGGATTCGTCGTCTTCCGGATCGGCGCGCTGCGCTGGGACGAGGACCGCAGCCGTGACGTGGCGCACCAGCTCACGGCGGCGCTGCGCACCCGGCTGGTCCGGGACGGAGCGCCCGGGGAGATGTACCTGGAAGTGGACGCGGCGCAGCCCACCCCCGTCCCGGACGCGCGCCAGGTGCGCACGCTGCTGCCGCACCACGACGGCCAGCACTCCTCCTACCTGACGCCGAGCCTGCTCGACGACCCCGAGTGGGACCCCACGCTGCGGACCTTCTCGGACACCGGGTACACCACCACCCACCCGCACAAGCTGTACCAGGGCATCTTCATCGCCCACCCCGGGGAGGGCCTCAGCGTCACCACCTACTACGACTGGCTGCGCATCCTCGACGACGTCAAGGAACTGCGCGGCGACACCGGCGGCCTGAGCACGCCGCGCTGGCTCGCCCGGAACATCCGCGACTCCTTCGCCGCGACCCGGCGCAACGGGTCCGCCTACCCCACCGTCGCCGGCTTCCTCGGCCTGACCGAGGAGGCGCTGCTGGCCACGCCGCTGCTGCACTGCGAGCGCCCCCTCGCGGAGGTCGTCAAGGAGCGCTTCCCGCTGCTGCGTTCGCTCAGCACGCGCTGCCCCTGCGGGGAGTGCCAGGGCGAGGTCCGGCGGGTGTTCTGCCACGTCACGACCCTGGGCGCCGGGCTCAACTGGCGGGAGTTCCGGGAGCGTTACGAGATCCTGGCGCCCAGCGAGCGGTTCGACCTGCTGCTCGGGGACAACCTGACGATGCACCACGGCGGTCTGGCCGGCGGCCCGGGACGGGTGATCGAGCCGCTCTGCCTGGTGCTGGACGAGCCCCGGGGCCCCGCGTACGAGAGTTGGCTCCACGGCATGTGGCGCCGTCCGACCGGCGACGTCACCGCGGCGGCCGGCTCCGCCCGGGTCGCGGAGGTCGCCCGATGACGGGGAGTGCGGAGGGTACGGTCGGCCCGGCCGGGGACCGGGACGTCACGGACGGGCTCGCCGAACTCGCGGGCTCGCTCGGCTACACCCCGCCCGTGGTGCTCAGCAGCGGCGTGGAGTTCCTCGTCTACCGGGCGAGCCCGCTGAGCGGCGCGGCGCACGAGGACGTGGTGCTGCGCGTGCCGCGCGCCCGTACGTTCCACACTGCGAACAACGTCGGCGTCGGCGCGGACGGCCTGCTGGAGCAGGAACTCCGGATCACCCAGTGGCTGGCCCCGGACGGCTTCCCGGTCGCCCGCGCCCTGGGCATCGAGTACACCCGGACCGGCACGCCGGTGCTGCTCTCGGCCTTCGTGGACTCCGACCCCCAGGCACCGGACTGGTCCGAGGTCGGGGCGCTGTTCGCGGCGCTGCACGCGAAGCCGGCCCCGGACCTGGCGCCCGTCGTCCAGTACGGCCAACCCGTTCCCGACCTGCTGGCGCAGCGGCTGCCCGACCGGTTCGGCAGGCTGCTGGACCTCCGCCCGGGCCTCGGCGAGCTGCCCGAGCGCGCGGCGATCGCGGCCCGGCTCGCCGAGACGTCGGCCGAGCCGGCGCTGCTCCACCTGGACCTGCGCCGGCAGAACCTGCTGTGCAGCCGGGGGCGGGTGGCCGCGCTGATCGACTGGTCCAACGTGCTGATCGGCGACCCCGCGATGGAACTGGCGCGGATGTCCGAGTACGCGCTGATCCCGGAGAACGGCCTGGACGAGCGGGCGATCCGCCAGGGCTACGAGGCCGCGGGAGGGAAGTCCGCCGTCACCCCCGCGGCCGACCTCCTCTACCGGCTGGACGCGGCGGTGATGCTGGCCCTGGTCTTCACCTCGGTGGCGCCGGACCCGCGGCTCGGGCCGGTGCAGACGGCGCGGGTGGTCGAACTCCTGCGGGACCTCGCCGACGTGTGGTGACGAGGCCGGGGGTGAGCTCCTCACCCCCGGCCACCGGACGACGGAAGGG
>NZ_JBHVET010000253.1:0-10567 GCF_042802135.1 Kitasatospora sp. NPDC057512 | reverse complement strand
GCGTTGGGGTGCGTGCATCGCAAGGCGGAGGAGGGAGCCACTGCGGAGCATTGGCGACCGACGACAACGCGGCGAGGTGCGTGCCCCGGCGTCGCCCCGCAGACGCGAGTTCGAGGACAGGCCCTATCGACAGCCGGCCGGTCCCACCCAGGTCGGGCTGGACCAGGCCCACTGGTCGTTCACCTGCCGCACCCTGACGTGGTAGAAGTCCCCGTCGCCGCCGGGGCGTTCGTCGGTCAGCTCGAACTCGGTGGTGGTCTCCCGGTCGGGCACGGCCCGGTCGAAGCGGTAGGCGCCGGAGACGAACCCGCCGGTGAAGCCGGTCCGCGCGCCGGCCAGCAGCTCGCCGACGGCGTGGGCGGCCTCGACGCCGTTCACGACGGCGACCAGCCTGGTCCGCTCGTCGCCCTCGATCCGCAGTGAGAAGCCCTGGGTGCTGTCGGTGGCGGTGTTGGGGTTGCCGTCGGTGACGGTCCGCAGCCGGACCTCGCCCGGCCCGGTGCGCTCCCAGTGGGACGGCCGGTAGGTGTCCGGCTCGGCCTCGGCCGGTGCGACCGTCTCCGGGCCGCGCAGCCGGGGCTGGACGTCCAGCAGCCGCCCGCCCTCGATCCGCAACTCCACGTCCCAGTGCACCGGTTCGCCGCGCCGGCCCCAACCGACGGCGAAGCCCAGGGTGCCGGTGAAGGTGTCCGCGGCGGCGGCGCGGGCGAGGAGTTCGGGGCGGCTGACCCGGTGGACGGGGACGCCGTTGCGCAGCAGTTCGACGTGGTCGAGCGCGTCCCGGCCCCGGACGGTGACCTGGATCCGGCGCCGGTCGGCGGAGGGGGCCTCGGCGCCCATCGGCGCGCCGTTGACGGAGGTGGCGAGCAGGATGCGGTCGCCGGTGATCGCGTAGGTTCGGCGCTGCTGGACGGCGGTCCAGATCCCGTCGCGGGTCAGCTCCGGGGCCCAGACCGCGACCCGGCCGTGCCCGTGGCTGCCGGGGAAGGCGCTGTGGTGGTCGGTGGAGCCGATCAGCCCGAAGCGGTGGCCCAGGCGCAGGCCGTGAACGGCCGTCCCGGCGGCGGCGCGCGGGCCCATGGTGTGCAGGTAGTTGCGCGGCGCCTCGTCGGACTCGGCGCAGCCGTGCATCGACACCATCTCCACCACCGGGGCGAACTCCTCGGTGTAGGAGGCCCAGTCGATGCCGCGGCGGGCCGGTCCGTAGCCGATGTGGTGCGGCAGGGCCCAGGTCCGTACGCCCTGCGCGGCGAGCTCCCGCAGCCGGGCGCGCAGTTGCTCCAGGTCGGCCGCCCGGATGATCTCGCCGCGCGGGCCGTCGAAGTACACGCAGTGGTCGCCGTAGGCGAGGCTGTGCCACTCGAAGGACTGGAAGGTGACGAAGCGGCCGTCCTCGTGGGCGGCGGCGGTGACGTCCTGGACGTGGTCCCAGAGCCGGGCCAGCCGGGCGAAGCCCTCGGTGTGGTAGTCGACCAGGCTCGCCAGTTCGGGGGTGCGCTCGGGCAGGTCGGGCCACCAGCCGTGGCCGGTGACGCTGGCGAAGTCGAGCTGGAGCCGGGCGTTGGCGTAGGCGTCCTCGATGCTCCCGTGGCCGTAGCTGATGCCGCAGTGGTTGTGGAGGTCGCCGACGTACAGGCCCAGACCGGCGTAGCCGGGCGCGTCGGTGGTGGGGGCGGTCATCGGGGCGGGGGCTTCCTCGGGTCGGGGTCGGCGATGTTTGATCGACTCTGAGAAGAAGCTAGCCGTGATCTCCGGGGGCCGGTCAAGGCCTGACCGTTCGGTGTCGTGCGATCGCCATCGGGCGAAACATCGTCTTCACAGAGATCCGGCAGGTGGGAGTGGGAAGTCGCAGGCCAGCCGTACGGGCCGCACGCACCGCGAGACGCTGGGACTTTTGATCGATCTGATAGAAACTCTTCTCGTCCCCTCCCGACCCCTTCGAAGGACGGTCCCGTGCCGCACCCCGCCGCCCTGCCCGCCGCGCCCGACCTGAGCGCCTCCCACCTGGTCCGCGCCCCCGAGCGCCCCGAACCCGGCTACTGGGCCGGCTGCCCGGGCGTCCGGTACGAGCCGGACCGCGACCGCTTCCTGCTCACCTACCGCGAGCGCCGCCCGCGCGGCACGGCGGGCGGGCCCGACCGCGGCTGGCGCTGCGCCGTCGCCGAGAGCACCGACGGCATCGCCTTCCACGACCTGTGGTCCGTCCGGAGCGACGAGCTGGGCTCCCCCTCGATGGAGCGCCTCGCCCTGCTGCGCCGCGACGGCGGCTACCTGCTCCACCTCAGCCACGTCGACCCGGCCGACAACCGCTGGCGCATCGACGCCCTGAGCGCCGACACCCCCGAGTCCTTCGACCTCGGCGCCCGCACCCCCGTCCTGACCGCCGCGACCACCGGCACCGAGGGCGTCAAGGACCCGTACCTGCTCGAAACCGACGCCGGCGTCCACCTGTTCGCCACCGTCTCCCGGGCCCGGCCGTTCACCCCCGAGGAACGGGCCCGCGCCCATGCGAGTGCCGACATCCACACCACCGGCCTCACCGTCCAGCCCACCGCCCTCGCGGTCTCACCGGACGGGCTGCGCTTCACCGCCCCGCCCGGCCGCGCCGCCGAGGCCCTGGACGTCGGCCCGGCCGGCGCCTGGGACGCCTACGAGTCCCGGATCACCGCCGTCCTCCCCGACGGCCGGGGCGGCTGGCTCGCGCTCTACGACGGCTCGGCGGACGCCGCCGGCAACTACGAGGAGCGCTGCGGCCTGGCCGCCTCCACCGACCTGCGCGCCTGGCACCGCCTCACCCCGGACGGCCCCTGGCTGGACGTCCGGTACGCCGATCTCGTCTCCGCCCGCGACCGCTGGTACCTCTACTACGAGCAGACCCGCGCGGACGGCGCCCACGAACTGCGGGTGGCCGTCCTGGACGAGTTCGCCGGAGTCCGCCCCGACGGCGGCCCGGTGCAGCCCGCCCGCGACTGAGACTCCCGGCTCACGCGCCCGCGGCGGCCGCCTCGGCGAGGGAGTCCAGCACCGGCCGGACCAGCGGGTGCCCGTCGGCGCCGGCCCGGACGGCGGCGAAGACCCGGCGGGTGGCGAGCTCACTGTCCACCGGGCGCACCGCGACCTCGCCGAGGTCGACGCCGCGCAGCGCCGAGCGCGGCACCAGCGCCACCCCGAGGCCCGCCGAGGCGAGCGCGACCACGGCCCGGAAGTCGTCCGAGGAGTGCAGCAGCCGGGGCTGGAACCCGGCGTGCTCGCAGGCCAGCAGCACCACGTCGTGGCAGGGGTTGCCCGGGTACGGCCCGATCCACGGCTCGTCGGCCAGGGAGGCGACGGCCAGCGGGCCGGGCTCGGCGGCCAGCCGGTGGCCGAGCGGCAGGACGGCCTCGAAGGGCTCGGCGTACAGCGGCACCCGGGTCAGCCGGGCGTCGTCGGCGCGCGGGGCGCCCCGGTACTCGACGGCCACCGCGAGATCGGCCCGGCCGTCCAGCACCATCGGCAGGCTGGCGTCGCCCTCGGCGTCCAGCACCTTGAGCCGCACCCCGGGCGCGCGCCCGGCGAGCAGGCCGACGGCCGGGGCGAGCACGGAGGCGATGGCGGTCGCGAAGGAGGCGACCGTCACCTCCCCGGAGACGCCCGCGCTGTACGCGGCGAGGTCGGCCTCGGCGCGCTCCAGCTGGGCGAGCACCACGTCGGCGTGGCCGAGCAGGATCTCCCCGGCGGCGGTCAGCCGCACGCCCCGGCCCTCCCGGGCGAGCAGGTGGTGGCCGGTCTCCTGTTCCAGGGCGGCCAGCTGCTGGGAGACCGCGGAGGGGGTCAGGTAGAGGGCGGCCGCCGCGGCGGTCACGGTGCGGTGGTCCGCCACGGCCCGCAGGGTCCGCAGCCGTCGTGCGTCGATCACGGACCAATTCTGCCAGCGCGGCACGGCACACCCGACCGGAGCACAGTTCCGCCGGAGCCGCCACCAGCCGTGCGGGCCGGACCGGACGGCCCCCGTAGGGCTCCCGGACGGCTCCCGTACGGCTCCCGTACGTCGACCGTCCGCCCCGTACGGCGGGACGGTTGTACCGGCGTGGGAGATTTCGGCCGGGTATTTCCGGACGAGATCGCTCCTGTCCGTTGACCGGACACCCGCGCGGCGCTTGGCTCTTCCCCAACCGGGCCACGGGGGTGTCCACGGTCCGGCACCGTCATCAGGGGAGGATGATCCATGACCACCGCACGCACCCGCCGCCGACTGGCCCGTACCGCCGCCGTCCTGGTGGCCGTGGCCGTGGCCGGCGCCGCGATGCCCGCCGCCGAGGCCCGCCCGCCCAAGGGCGACACCGCCCGGATCAGCGAGACCGCCAAGGGCGAGCCGCTGAACGGCACCTCCCTCGCGCTCGGGCTGAGCGGCGACGGCCGCTACGCCCTGTTCTCCTCGGCGGCGACCAACCTGCTGCCAGGCGGCGCCGGGGTCGTGGGCGACGTCTACGTGCGGGACCTGCGCAACGGCCACACCGAGCGGGTCAGCGTCGCCGACGACGGCTCCGCCCTGGACAACGGCAGCAACGACGCGGCGATCAGCGGCGACGGCCGGTACGTGGTGTTCAGCAGCTACGCGACCAACGTGGTGCCCGGGCAGCCGAAGCACCCCTCCGACGTCTTCGTCCGGGACCGCTGGACCGGCCGCACCGAGCTGGTCTCCGCGGGCGACGGCGTCTCCGGCGCGGGCGACGACCAGAGCATCCGCAACGCCTTCAACGCCGCCATCAGCGCCGACGGCCGCTACGTGGTCTACGCCTCCGACCGCACCGACCTCGCCCCCGGCGTGCACCGCGGCAAGTTCAACGTCTTCCTCACCGACCGCTGGACCCACACCACCCGGGTGGTCAGCACCGGCGCGGACGGCACCCCGGCCGACAACAACTCCTTCCGCCCGACGATCAGCGCGGACGGCACCGTCATCGGCTTCACCTCGCGGGCCGGCAACCTGCTCCCGGCCGAGCAGACCCCGCCCGCGCTCGCCGCCGCTTCCGCCTCGGACTCCGCCGACGCCGCGGACCTCGCCGAGGCCGCGCGGGCCCCGCGGACCGCCGCCGCCCGCGCCGAACTGGCCGCCATCCGCGCCTACCCGTACTACGTCTGGGACGCCCGCACCGGGAAGATCACCGGCACCAGCTACAACGAGGCCGGCGAGTTCGTCAACAGCGGCAACGACGGGCGGATCAGCCCCTCCGGCCGCTACGCGGTCTACACCGTCTTCGAGGAGGGCGGCCGCCCCGGCTCGCACGGCCGCCACCAGGACGTCTACGTCCGCGAGCTGGCCACCGGCACGACCACCAAGGTCAACAAGCCGCTGTCCGGCGCCACCCCCCTCGACTCCTCCTACGACCCGGTGATGCCGCTGAACGACCGCTGGGTGTACTTCGTCTCCGACGTCGCCGACCTGGTACCCGGCGACACCAACGGGCAGGCCGACATCTTCCGCACCGACCTGCGCAGCGGGCACACCGAGCGGGTCTCCCTCGCCCACGACGGCTCCCAGAGCACCACCTCCGCCGCCTTCCCGCAGGTCGACGCCGACGACACGACGCTGCTGTTCAGCGCCCAGGACGGCAACCTGGCGCCCGTCGTCGACAGCGACCTCACGGACGTCTTCCGGCGCCGCCTGTGACGGCCTGACTCCCTTGCCGGATACGCCCGTTGGCGTATTTCCCGGCGGGATCACCCCCGGCCGTTGACCACCGGCCCTCCCGACGGTTGGCTCTGCGAAAGCCCGCCGCCGGGAGGGAGCCCGGCCGGGAGATCCCAGGGGAGGAAGACCTCATGCCCACCGCACGCACCCGCAGGTGGCCGGCCCGGACCGCCGCCGTGCTGGCCGCCACCGCCCTGGCCGCCGGCGCCGCGCTGCCCGCCGCCGAGGCCAGGCCGCCCAAGGGCGACACCGCCCGGATCAGCGAGACCGCCAAGGGCGAGCAGCTCAACGGGGACTCCGTCGCGCTCGGGCTGAGCGAGGACGGCCGCTCCGCGCTCTTCGCCTCCGCCGCGACCAACCTGCTGCCGGAACCCGGCACCCCGAACTCCGACGAGGTCTACGTCCGCAACCTGCGCAACGGGCACGTCGAGAAGGTCAGCGTCGCCGACGACGGCTCCCCGCTGAACGCCCCCACCACCGACGCCTCGATCAGCGCCGACAGCCGGTACGTGGCCTTCAGCACCAGCGCCACCAACGTGGTGCCCGGGCAGCCGAAGCACCCCTCCGACGTCTTCGTCCGCGACCGCTGGACCGGGCACACCGAACTGGTCACCACCGCCGCCCTGCCGGGCGCCGAGGACCAGAGCGGCTTCGGATCCACCAGCCCCAGCATCAGCCGGGACGGCCGCTACGTCGCCTACGTCTCCAACCGCACCGACCTCGCCCCGGGCGCCGTGCGGCGCGGCAAGAACAACATCTACGTCACCGACCGCTGGACCCGCACCAGCCGCCTGGTCACCGTCGGTGCGGACGGCGAGCCCGCCAGCAACTACTCCCTCGATCCGATGATCAGCGCGGACGGCTCCGCCGTCGCCTTCACCTCCCGGGCCGCCAACCTGCTCCCGGACGCTCCGGCCGCCCCCGCCGACCCCGGTGCCGACGAGACCGGCTCCGACGCCGGGTCGCCGGGAGTGACCAGCGGGCCCATGCACCACCCCTCCTACGTCTGGAAGGCCGACACCGGCACGATCGTCGCCGGCAGCGTGGACGGCACGGGGCAGCTGAGCGGCAGCAGCGACGGCCGGATCAGCCCCGACGGCCGCTACGCCGTCTACAGCGTCGCGGTCTACGGCACCGGCCTGCCCGGCCACGGCGGCGTCCGGCTGGACGTGTACGTCCACGACCTGGCCACCGGCAAGGTCACCGAGGTCAGCGCCGGCCTGCCGGGCACCACGGCGAACGGCTCCTCGTCCGGCGCCGTCATGACGTCCGACGACCGCTGGGTCTACTTCCACTCCTCCGCCGGCAACCTGCTCCCCGACGACGTCAAGTACCAGACCACCGTCTTCCGCCGCGACCTGTGGACGGGCCGGATCGAACGGGTCAGCCTCACCCGGGACGGCGCGCCGAGCACCTCGTCCTCCTACGGTCCGTACGTGGACGCCACCGGCAACGCGGTGCTCTTCACCGCCGGCGACGGCGACCTGGTCCCCGGGGACACCAACGCCGCCCCGGACGTCTTCCTCCGCCGCCTGTGACGGCCCGACCGTCGCCCGTGACGGCCTGACCGCCACCCGTGGCGGCCCGACTCCCGTACGGCATACGACCGGTGGCGTATTTCCGACCGAGATCGCCGCCGGTCGTTGACCGATCATCCGTACGACGCTTGGCTCTCCTCCAACCGGGCCGCGGGGGTCGTGGGCCCGGGACCGCCACCAGGGGAGGACGATCCATGACGCACGCACCCGCCCGACGCCGGCTCGCCCGCGCCGCCGCCGTGCTGGCCGCCACCGCCGTGGCCGCCGGCGCGGCGCTGCCCGCCGCCGAGGCCAGGCCGCCCAAGGGCGACACCGCCCGCGTCAGCGAGACCGCCAAGGGCGAGCAGCTCAACGGGGACTCCGTCGCGCTCGGGCTGAGCGAGGACGGCCGCTCCGCACTCTTCGCCTCCACCGCGACCAACCTGCTGCCGGAACCCGGTACCCCGAACTCCGACGAGGTCTACGTCCGCGACCTGCGCAACGGACACGTCGAGAAGGTCAGCGTCGCCGACGACGGCTCCCGGCTGAACGCCCCCACCCGCGAGGCCTCGATCAGCGCCGACGGCCGGTACGTGGCGTTCACCACCAGCGCCACCAACGTGGTGCCGGGCCAGGTGGCGCGCGCCGGCGACGTCTTCGTCCGCGACCGCTGGACCGGGCGCACCGAGCCGGTCACCCCGGGCGGGTCCGCCGACGGCGGCGCGTTCTCCGCCGAACCCTCGCTGAGCCGGGACGGCCGCTACGTCGCCTACGTCTCCAACCGCACCGACCTCGCCCCGGGCTCGAACCCGCGCTACTTCAACGTCCTCGTCACCGACCGCTGGACCGGCACCACCCGGGTGGTCACCGCCGGCGCGGACGGCGAGGCCGCCAACAACTCCTCCTACGGTGTGACGATCAGCGCGGACGGCTCCACCGTCGGCTTCAGCTCCCGGGCCGGCAACCTGCTGCCGCAGGACCCGCCCACCACCACCGAACCGGAGGACGGCACCGACGCCGGCACTCCCGGGCTGGCCCGCCCCCGCTTCTACCCGTACTTCGTCTGGAAGGCCGACACCGGCAAGGTCTCCGGCGCCAGCGTGGACGACCGGGGCTCCCTGCGCGGCACCAGCCTCGGCCCCCGGCTCAGCCCGGACGGCCGCTACGCCCTCTTCGGCCTGCCGGTCCGCGTCGGCCGGCCCGGCTCCAACCGCTTCCGGATGGACCTGTACGCCCGGGAGCTGGCCACCGGCCATCTGACCTGGCTCAACGCCTTTCTGCCCGGCACCACGACCACCGAGGGCGCCCACTACCCCGCCATGACCTTCGACGGCCGCTGGGTCTACTTCGACTCCAGCGCCGACAACCTCGTCCCCGGCGACACCAACGGCGTCAGCGACATCTTCCGCCGCGACCTGAGGACCGGGGCGATCGAACGGGTCAGCCTCACCCGGGACGGCGGGCAGAGCACCACCGGCTCCACGGCCCCGTTCGTGGACGTCGCCGGCGACACGGTGCTCTTCACCGCCGGCGACGGCAACCTCGTCCCCGGCGACACCAACGCCGCCGCAGACGTCTTCCTGCGCCGCCCGTGATGGCCTGATTCCCTTGCGGTATACGTCTGTTGACGTATTTTCAGCCGAGATCACCCGAGGGCGTTGACCCCCCTGCCCTCCCGACGGTTGGCTCTGCGAAAGCCCGCCGCCGGGAGGGAGCCCGGCCGGGCGATCAGAGGGGGGAAGACCTCATGTCCCGTACCACCCGGACGACCCGCAACCGGTGGCTGGCGGGTGGCGGCGGCATCCTGGCCGCGGCCGCCGTGCTCGCCGTCACCGCCGCCCCGGCCCAGGCCGCCCCGCTGCCGCGCGGCACCACCCAGGTCAGCGTCGGGCCGAACGGCACGGCACCCGACAACCAGTCGACGGCCCAGGGCATCAGTGCGAACGGCCGCTACGCCCTGTTCACCTCCCGGGCCGCGAACCTGCTGCCCCAGCCCCCGGCGGGCTGGAGCAACGCCTACGTGAAGGACCTGCGCACCGGCCGCCTCGAACAGGTCAACCTGTCCGACACCGGCGAGGCGCTGAGCGGCTCGACCGACCAGGCCGGCATCAGCGCCGACGGCCGCTACGTCGTCTTCGAGAGCGAGGCCGAGAACGTGGCGCCCGGCGCGCAGGTCAAGAACCGCACCGAGGTGTACATCAGGGACCGCAGGACCGGCCGCACCGAGCTGGTCAGCGACAGCCCCACCAACACCGACGCCGACCAGTACCACGCCTCCTACAACGCGCAGGTCAGCGGCAACGGCCGGTACGTCGTCTACGTGTCCTCCCGGAAGGACCTGGACCCGACCGTCGCGGAGCCGGAGCCGGAGCCCGGTTCCACCGCCGCTCCCTCGCTCGCCAGGCCCTACACCTGGAAGATCAACGTCTACCTCACCGACCGCTGGACCCACACCACCCGGCTGGTCACCCGCGACTACAACGGCCGGCCCGGCGAGAACACGTCCTTCCGTCCGACGATCAGCACGGACGGCCGCACCATCGGCTTCGGCTCCAGCTCCGCGCTGCTGCCGTCCGAGGAGACGCCCGCCCTCGCCGCCTCCCCCGGCGCCGCCGACGTGGACCTGCCCCCGGGCGCCGAGGCCGACCGGCCCGCCGGTGCGCAGCCGCTGCTGGCCCGCCCGACGACCGCCACCTACTACACGTACGACGTGGCCTCCCGGAAGATCTCGCCCGCGAGCTACGACACCGAGGGCAAGCTCACCAACGCGGCCTTCGACGCCACCATCAGCCCCGACGGACGGTACGCGGTCTACGCCCTGCCCGAGCCCGGCGGCTCGACCGGCGGCCACCGCTACCACACCGTGCTGCACGTCCGGGACCTGCGGACGGGCACCGTGACGCGGGTCAGCGGCGGCCTGCCCGGCACCAGTTCGGTCGGTTCCTCCGGCCACGGCTCGATCACCGCCGACCACCGCTGGGTCTACTTCTCGTCCGCCGCCGACAACCTGGTGCCGGGCCCGCAGCACCCCGGCTGGGACGTCTACCGCCAGGACCTGCGCACCGGCCGCACCGAGCGGGTCGCCACCGCACCCGACGGCTCGCTCGGCAACGGCTCGTCGAACAGCCCGTTCGTCTCGGCCGGCGGCCGGACCGTGCTGTTCGACTCGACCAGCGGCAACCTGGTCCCCGGCGCCGACGGCCCGGCGGCGGAGGAGAACTCCCAGGTGTTCGCCAAGCCCGCGGGCCGCCACCAGGGCCTCGACGGCGCCCGGGACGACGACGGCCAGGGCGCCAACCTGGGCGACGACGGCCAGGGCGAGAACGAGGGCTGGGACGACTGACCGGCCCCGCCCGGGAACCGCGACGGGGGCGGGACG
>NZ_JBHVET010000252.1:0-10590 GCF_042802135.1 Kitasatospora sp. NPDC057512 | reverse complement strand
CATGAGCGGGGGGAACGGCCGGGCCCGGTCCGTCGTACGGGCGGTCAGAGGCGCTCGGGGACGGGGTTGCCGACGGCCTCGATGGCGCGGCGGACCGGGACCTTGAGCAGGACGACGAAGCCGATGACGAAGAAGACCAGCAGCGAGATGATCGCCGAGCGGTAGCTGCCGGTGAGCTGGTAGGCGAGGCCGAAGACCAGCGGGCCCATCCAGCTGGTGCCGCGGTCGCTGACCTTGTAGAAGCTGAAGTACTCGGCCTCCCGGCCGGGCGGTATGAGGTGGGAGAAGAGGGAGCGGGAGAGCGCCTGGCTGCCGCCCAGCACCAGGCCGATCATGCAGGCCAGGGCGTAGAACCAGGCGGGCTGGTGGGCGGGCATGAAGTAGCCGAGGGCCAGGGTGACGACCCAGCCGACCAGGGAGCCGAGGATGGTCCGCTTGGCGCCGTACCGGTGGGCGATCCGGCCGAGCAGCAGGGCGCCGCCGATCGCCACGACCTGGACCAGGAGCACGGCGGTGACCAGCGAGGTCTGCTCCATGCCGAGTTCCTCGCTGCCGTAGAGCGAGGCCTGGGAGACGACGGTCTGGATGCCGTCGTTGTAGCAGAGGAAGGCCGCGAGGTAGAGCAGGGTGAGCGGGTGCTCGCGCATCCGGCGCAGGGTGCGGCCGAGTTCGCGCAGGCTGCCGGCGGCGGGCTCGCCGGGCGCGGTGGTCGCCGTGGTCGCGGTGGGGGCGGCGGGGGCCACGCCGGCCCGGGAGGGCAGCCGCAGCATCGGGACGACGGTGAACAGCGCCCACCACAGGCCGGCCGAGGCGAGGCAGATCCGTACGGCGGTGCCGGAGTCCAGGCCGAACGCGTCGTGGCCCTGGAACAGCGCCAGGTTGGCGATCAGCAGCAGTCCGCCGCCCGCGTAGCCGTAGGCCCAGCCCTTGGAGGAGACCTTGTCGCGCTCGTCGGGGGAGGCGAGGCCGGGCAGGTAGGCGTAGGAGAGCGCGACCGAGACCGCGTACGCGATGTTGGCGACCACCAGCAGTGCGCCGCCGAGCAGGTAGCGGTCGCCGCCGAGGAAGAACATCCCCATCGTGGCGAGCGAGCCGACGTACGCGAAGCCGCACATCAGCTCCTTGTGCCGCCCGGTGCGGTCGGCGACGGTGCCGGTCAGCAGCATCACCGCGACCGAGAGCAGCACGGAGAAGGAGACCGTGTACGGGAAGAACGATCCTGCGCGGATCGTCAGGCCGAGCGGGTGCACGTTGCCGGCCGCGTCGGCGGCGTCCTTGGCGACGGTGGTCAGGTACGGACCGAGGAACACCGTCAGGACGGTGGCGGAGAAGGCGGCGTTGGCCCAGTCGTTGATGTACCAGCCGAACTGCATCCGGCGCAGGGCGCGTCCGTCGGCGTCGGCGGCAGCAGCGGCAGTAGCGGCGGCCGGGTCGGGGTCGTTCGGCGGGTCGTCCGGCAGGTGCTTCGCCGAGTTCGTGGTGCTCATGGGGTTCCCATCACCGTGCTGGAGCCGGTACTGCCGTCCGTCCAGCAGCCGCGCTCGCCGAGGACGTCCCGCAGGACGTCGATGCGATCGGCCATGATGCCATCCACACCCAGGTCCAGGAGAGCCCTGATCCGTGTGGGATCGTCCACAGTCCAGACGTGCACCTGGAGGCCGAGCCGGTGGGCGGTGCGGACGAAGGCCCGGTCGACCACCCGGACGCCCCGGTGACGCTCCGGCACCTGCGCGCACAGCCCGGCGAACGGCGCCCCGGAGGGCGTCCCGGACGGCGCTTCGGACGGTGCTCCGGATGGCGCTCCGGACGGCGCGGAGGCCCGCCGCGGCAGGAACGATTCGGCCAGCGAGCGCAGCCGCAGCCGGGCCACCTCGCGCGGGCCGAGCGAGGTCGCCAGCCGCGGCCCGGCGGCGGCGCGGACGGCGGCCAGCCGGCTGTCGGAGAAGCCGCCGACGCAGACCCGGTCCCAGGCGTCGGTCCGGCGGATCGCCTCGACCAGCGGCCCGACGGCCGGGGCCGCCTTGACGTCGATGTTGAAGCGGGCCCCGGGGAACGCGCCGAGCAGGTCCTCCAGCAGCGGCACCGGCTCGGTCCCGCCGATCCGGGCCCGCCGGACGGCCTCCCAGGGCAGCTCCGCCACCGCCCCGGCGCGGTCGGTGACCCGGTCGAGGCGCGTGTCGTGGAAGGCGACCAGCACACCGTCGGCGGTCGCGTGCACGTCCGTCTCCAGATAGCGGTACCCGAGCGCGACGGCGGCCTCGAAGGCGGCGAGCGAGTTCTCGGGGCGCCCGAGGTCACCGCCCCGGTGGGCGAAGGCGAGCGGCCCGGGGTGGTCGAGGAAGGGGTGCATGCGGTGCTCCGAGCTGCGGGGGGAGGGCCCGACGGGCCCGGCGGGGCCGGGATCCGTGGGCGGACCAGCGCGTTACAGTATGACGCACCCTGTCAAGCAGTAACGCGGTGCCGGGCCCCCGGCCGGATCCCCGGCCAGGCCCGCTGTCAGGTCCTCCCGTCAGGGCCCGCCGGGCCTCCGTCAGGCCCCCCGGACGTCCCGGCGCATGCCGAGGATCTCCGCGACGGCGTCCAGCCACCGGGCGAGCAGCTGGTCGCCGTCGACGCTGGTGACGGTGGTGGCCGCCGAGCCCAGCCAGTCGCGGGCGAGCCGGGCCGGCTCCGGCCCCGGCAACGGCTCGGCGAGGTCCGCGGCGTAGCGGGCGCCGCCGCTGCGCACCACCTCGGCGAGGAAGGCGAGCGACCGGGGGACCACCCCCAGCGCGTCGGCGGCCAGCGCCGCCGCGACGGCGCCCTCGCCGAACAGCGCGGCCCGGTACGGACCGGCGAAGGCCAGGCCGTAGCGGAGCATGGCGGACACGTCGAGCTGCCGCAGCTCCTCGTCGGTCTTGGGACGGAAGCGGCCGTCGGGGCTCATCGGACCGTCACCGGGTAGGTGTTGCGCACGACCATGTTCCTGTTCTCTTCGCTGGGGGCGGGGAGGTTGCAGTAGCTGCGGAAGCAGTTGAGGAGGGTGACGGCGGTGGTTCCGCGGCCCTTGGCCTCGAAGGTGTAGAAGCGGGTGCCGCCGACCCCGTCCGAGGTCTTCGACTCCGCGGGGAGGTCCAGCTTCTCCGCGACCAGGGCCGCGACCGCGGCGTCCGGCTCCGGGGCCGCGACGCTCCAGCGGTCGCCGACCGAGGAGTTGTCCCGGACGGCGATCGTGAAGCGCTCGCCGACGGCGAGGCTGACCGATCGCTCCTCCGCGCCGAGCACCCGGCCGCGGTCCGGACCGGACGGCGCGTCCTGCCCGCAGGCCGTCAGGCCGGCCGCCAGAACGGCCGCCAGCGCCACCGCCCGCAGCGGTCCGGGTGCCGGCCTCCGCGCCGGCCCTCGCGTCGGCCTTCGTGTCGACGTCGTCGTGAACACCCTTGCCACCCCGGTCACTTCGGCAGGTGGACGGCGTAGGCGGTGGGCAGCCGGTCGTCCGAGGCCCCGGCCATGCGGCCGTTGACGAAGTCGTCCTCGCTGACCCAGGTGGTGGTGCCCCACGGGTTGTAGATCTGCAGCATGTTGCCCTCCTGGCCGACGATCATCATGGCGTGGCCCGACCGCTTGCCGTCCTTGTCGTAGCCCTCGACCCCGACCGGCACCGGCTTGCCGTCGGCGACCGCCTTCTCGATGTCCGGCAGCAGCTCCCGCCGGGCATTGTTGTCCGGCATCGGCTTGTAGTCGAAGTCGGCGCCGGTGTGCGGGCTGACCTCCTTCTCCAGCACCTTCTCCTTGCCGTCCGCCCCCATGCCGTCCCAGTTCGCGCCGCCGCCGCCCTCCTGGTGCACCCGGTGCTGCTCGGCCAGCAGCCGCTGCTGGAAGGCCGCCGGGTCGTCCTCCTGGCCGGACGGGCCGCCGGTCAGGTCCAGCGCGTAGAGCGGGTCGACCATCGCCCGGGCCGTGACGGTGGAGGAGGCGACGCAGGTGCCCTCGGTGTCCGCCTGCTTCCAGTTGGCGCCGTCGAAGGTCACCTGGTCCGTGTTCCGGTTGGAGCCGTTCTCCTGCTGCCCGCCGCTGCTGGTGTCCCCGTCCTCGGTGTAGACGGGCGTCAGGTGCGTCCGGAGCCACTCCGGGTCCTTGCCGTGGATCTTGCCCTGGAAGGCGCGGATCTCGTCCATGGAGTGGCCGGCCGCCAGCGCCTTCATCAGATAGGCGCGCTCCTGCGGGGACTTGGAGTCGGCGAGCAGCTTCTCGAAGTCCGCCCGGTCCTTGTCGTTCATCTTGTCCAGGTACTCGCCGGACCGCTTCATGTCGTTGGCGGTCAGCAGCTCGTTCAGCTCGGTCGGGCCGTCCGGACCGGAGGTCTCGGCGAGCACCAGCTTGTCGGCGGCGGTGACCGCATTGGTCTTCATCTTCCCCGCCCGGGCCTCGGAGGCCAGCTTGTTCAGGTCGCGGGCCGCCGCCCGGGCCGCCTCGTCGGCGTGCTTGGCGGCGCTCAGCATCGCGTCGACCTGGGGCACGGCGGCCTGCTGCGCCTTCTTGCGCGCCGCCTCGTCCTCGTCGTCCTCGAACCACTCGTCGAACCAGCCCTCCTCGCCGCCCAGCTCGCTCAGCACCTGCTGGAGCGCGGAGCGCGCGGCGCCGTCCTGGCCCTGGGCGGAGCGCAGCGCGTCCGCGAGGCCGAGCAGGGCCGTCCCGCCGTTGTAGAGCGCGGTGGTCTGCTGGTCGACGGCGCGGGCGGCGGCGGCCACCACCTCGGCGGCCTTCGCGCCCGTCGAACCGGTCCAGACGTCCGGCAGCCCGGAGGTGGCGACCGCCAGGACCTCCTGGTGGAGCTGGGTCGAGTCGGCGGCCGCGGTCTTGTAGCGGTTGCCGGTGGCCTCGATGGTGCCCGGGTCGCCGACCGGCGCGTGGACCGCCAGCGCGCCCTTGATCGCGGAGATCAGATCGTTCTTGCTGTCCGCCTCGCGGACGTCCTTCAGCCGGTCGCTCAGCGCCTTGCAGCGCTGCGTGGTGGATTCGCCTGCCATGACGGCCCGTTCGCCCCCTGTACCCGTTGCCCGTGGTGTCGTTCCCCGCCGCTGCCCGGCGGTCCTCCGTCAGCTGCCCATCGGCCGCTCGACGGCTGCTCGTCGGCCGCTCATCGGCTTCCGGGCGCCGGCTCGTCAGCCGCCGTCCGCTCCGATGTCCGGCGCGCGCCGGTCCGGCCTCAGCCGAAGGGCCGGTAGTCGCCGCTGCGCGAGGCGGACGCGAGGTCCTTCACCACGCTGCCGTCGGCCGACTGGTAGTTGTTCGAGGAGCCCCGCACCTTGCCGGCCAGCTCGCTCAGCGCGCTCTTGATCGTCGCGGTCTCCGCCTGCCAGGCGCTGCTGAAGTTGCGGTACGCCGGGTCGACGTCCTCGCCCCCGAACACGTCCGCGCTGTAGCAGACCGGGTCGCTGATCGCCGTTCCGATCGTCCCCTCGTCCCCGGACGCCTTGTCCAGCGCCTTCGCCTGTCCCTCGGCCCCGCCGGCCTGGATCGCGTACCCCGACCCCTGCGCCATGGTTCACCCCTCGTGCGTCCCCCGAGCCGTCCGCGCGACGGCGTTCGAGCACCATACGGGCCCTCCGGTGCCCGGGCAATTCGTATCGCGCCTGGTGGGAGCGCTGTTGCGAATTCATGACACACCGTCCGCGACCCGGTGACGGCGGGTGGCGGGGCGCGGACGGAGCCGGGTGGTGGTCCCCCGGTGGTGTGCCGGCTCGGGGAAGAGCGCCTCGACGTCGAGCGGGCGCGGGGGTGTGGTTCTCGGCATGGGCTCGACCCTGGGGAACGGCCGGTGGCACCCGGGAGCGGGGTCCCTGATGCCGTGCTGTCAGCGCCGTGCCGGTGTCCCGCCGACGGTGACAGTGCCGCGTCCGCGTCCTGCAAGTGGCAGAGCGCACAGTGGTGTTGAGACAGAGCAATCCCTGGGAGGAACACCATGTCGAACAGCACTCGGCCGGGCTCCGGCCCGCGCAGCACCTCCGTCCTGGTCTCCGGCGCCGGGATCGCCGGCACCGCCCTCGCGTACTGGCTGAACCGGTACGGCTTCCGGGTCACCGTCGTGGAGCGGGCCCCCTCGCTGCGCGGCGGCGGGCAGGCCGTGGACGTCCGCGGCACCGCCCTGACGGTGGTCGAGCGGATGGGGCTGCTGGAGGAGGCCCGGGCCCGTCGGACCGGCCTGCGCGGGATGTCCGTGGTCGACGCGGACGGCCGCGAGCTGCGCCGCACCACCGAGTGGACGGCCAGCGGCGGGCCGGTCGGCGGCCCGGACGTGGAGATCCTGCGCGACGAACTCGCCGAGCTGATCGCCGCGGCGGACGCGGGCGCCGGAACCGTCGGGGACGCCGGGCCCGGCGTCGAGTACCGCTTCGGCGACTCGATCGACACCCTGGTGCAGCACCGGGAGGGCGTGGAGGTGCGCTTCCGCAGCGGCACCGAGCAGGCCTTCGACCTGGTCGTCGGCGCCGACGGCCTGCACTCGAACACCCGCCGCCTCGTCTTCGGCCCCGAAGCGGACTACCTGCACCCCATCGGCGCCTACCTCGCCGGCTGGAGCGCGCCCAACCACCTGGGCCTGGACCGCTGGGAGGTCGTCCACCGGCTCGGCGACGACCCGAACTGGTTCTGCATGGCGATGACCGTCCGCGACAACAGCGAACTGCGGGTCTTCGTCGGCCTCCACACCGACGAGCCGCTCGACCGCATGCTCCCGCGCGACCCCGCCCGGCAGCGGCGGCTGGTGGCCGAGCGCTCCGCCCACGCGCGCTGGGAGGTACCGCGCTTCCTCCGGGCGCTGGAGGAGACCGAAGCCTTCCACTACGACGTCGTCGCCCAGGTCCGGATGGAACGCTGGTCCAAGGACCGCGTCGTGCTGCTCGGCGACGCGGGCTACTGCTGCTCCCCGCTCACCGGTCAGGGCACCAGCGTGGCCCTGACCGCCGCCTACGTCCTGGCGGGCGAGCTGCACGCCGCCGACGGCGACCACCGCGCGGCCTACCCCGCCTACGAGCGGCGGCTGCGCGACCACGTGGCCGCCAACCAGGCGATCCTCGAACTGACCGGCGACCGGCGGGCCCGGTCCGAGAGCATCGCGAACCTGGAAGGGCCCGGCCCGGAGCTGGAGTCGGCCTTCCGGGCGGCCCTCGACTTCGACCTGCCCGCGTACTGACCGCCCGACGGCCTGCCCCCACGGCCTGCGCCGCCGCCCCTGACGACCCGTCCCGCCACGGGCCGTCCGGGCGTCCGTCCTACGAGGCGGGGGAGAGCTCCGCGGCGAGCCGGCGCAGCTCGGGCCCGTACTCCGGGTTGGCGAGCGCGGCCGCGAACTGGGCGCGCAGGTAGGCGGCGGGGTTGCCGGTGTCGTACCAGGTGCCGGCGATGACCTGCCCGTAGACCGCGCGCCGGGCCGCGTAGGCGTTGATGGCGTCGGTCAGGTAGACCTCGTCCTCGGGCTTCTCGTGCCAGCGGAGGGTCAGTTCGCGCAGCTCGTCGACGATGCCGGGGGTGATGACGTAGCCGCCGATCGCCGCGTACGAGGAGGGCGCGTCGGCCGGCTTCGGCTTCTCGACCAGGCCGCTGATCCGCAGCGAACCGCCGCCGAGGTCCTCCTTCACCACCGGCACGCCGTAGCGGTAGGAGTCCTCGGGCGCCATCGGCATCAGCGCGAGCACCGGCGCGTTGGTCTGCTCGTACGCCCTGATCAGCTGCTGCGCGCGGGGGACTTCCGCCACGAAGACGTCGTCGGGCCAGAGCACCAGGCAGGGCTCGTCCCCGAAGTGGCGGGCGGCGTTGAGCACCGGGGTGCCGTTGCCGTACGGGCCGTGCTGGTAGAGGTAGCTGATGTGGCCCTTGCGGGACAGCTCGCCGACCTCCTCGACCGCCGCCGCGAAGGCCTCCTTGCCGTCCCGGCGCAGCTGCTCGACCAGGACGGGGTTGGGGCGGAAGTGCTCCTGGATCAGCCCCTTGTCGCCGTTCACGACGATGGTGATGTCGGTGATGCCGCTCTCGACCAGCTCGCGCACGGTGTGCTCGATCACCGGCTTGTCGCCGACCGGCAGCATCTCCTTCGGCGTGGCCTTGGTCAGCGGCAGGAGGCGGGAGCCGAGCCCGGCGGCGGGGATGACGGCTCGGCGGATCGTCCGGGGGGCCATGTGAGACGCTCTCTCGTTTCGTCGGTGGTGCGACGCCTTGGTGACGCGGCGTCACGGCCGACGCTATCAAGGACCGAGAGCACGTTGAGTGGACGGTTGCCGTACGGAAGTTGGCCCCCCGGCGGCCGTCCGGCTGCGCCCGGCGCCCGCCAGCGGCCGGTGGCCCGGGGGGCGCGTGGGGTGCGGGGGCGCGAGGGGATTCGTGGGAGATTTGTCCGCCGGAGGACGTCAAGACGGCGTCGCCCGCTCCGACCACCGGTCGAGGGCGGCCCCGTCGGGGCCCGCGAACCCGAGGAGGACGAGATGAAGTTCCTGATCAGCCTGCACCTGAACCCGGCCGTGCTGGACGCGCTGACCGACGAGGAGAAGGGGGCGATCGGCGCCGGGCACGGCCGGTTCGTCGAGGAGCTCAAGGAGTCCGGCGAGCTGATCCTCACCCAGGCGCTGGTCGATCCCTCGCAGGCCGCCGTGGTGAGCGTCCGCAACGGCCAGCCGGTGGTGACCGACGGGCCGTTCCTGGAGGCCAAGGAGTTCCTGGGCGGCTTCTACCTGGTCGACTGCGAGGACAAGGAGCGCGCGGTCGAACTGGCCGGCCGCATCCCGGACGCCGCGATCGAGGGGCTGGGCGTCGAGGTGCGGCAGGTGATGTTCTCCGACGGACACTTGGAGGCATGACGGAACCGGACTTCGAGGACCTGCTGCGTGGGCTCACGCCGCGGGTCCTCGGCACGTTGGTACGACGGTACGGCCGCTTCGAGGGGTGCGAGGACGCGGTGCAGGAGGCCGTCCTCGCCGCCGCCGTGCAGTGGCCGTCCGAGGGGGTGCCGGACAACCCGCGCGGCTGGCTGGTGACGGTCGCCTCGCGCCGGCTGATCGACCAGCTGCGCGGCGACCGCGCGCGGCGCGAGCGGGAGTTGACGACGGCGGCCGCCGAGGTGGTGCCGGAGGAGGTGCCGGACACCGACGACACGCTGCTCCTGCTGTTCCTCTGCTGCCACCCGGCGCTGACCGCGGCGTCCCGGACCGCCCTGACACTGCGGGCGGTCGGCGGGCTGACCACGGCCGAGATCGCCCGCGCGTTCCTGGTGCCGGAGGCGACGATGGCGGCCCGGATCAGCCGGGCCAAGCAGCGGATCAGGGCCGCCGGCGGCTCGTTCGAGCAGCCCGGGCGGGCCCTGTCGGCGGAGCAGCGCGAGGAGCGGCTCCGGGTGGTCCTGCACGTGCTCTACCTGATCTTCAACGAGGGCTACACCGCCTCCTCCGGCGGCGAGTTGCACCGCCTCGACCTCGCCCGCGAGGCGATCCGGCTGACCCGGGCGGTGCGCGCGCAACTGCCCGAGGACGGCGAGGTCGCCGGGCTGCTGGCGCTGATGCTGCTGACCCACGCCCGCCGCGCGACCCGGACGACGGCCTCCGGCGACCTGGTCCCGCTGGCCGAGCAGGACCGCACCCGGTGGGACCGCGACCTGATCGAGGAGGGAACGGCGCTGGTCAAGGCGGCGCTGGCCGGGCCGGAGCTCGGCCCGTACCGGCTCCAGGCCGCGATCGCCGCGACCCACACCGACGCGGCCCGCGCCGAGGACACCGACTGGCGGCAGGTGTACGCCCTGTACCTGATCCTGGAGCGGATCGCACCCAACCCGATGGTCACCCTCAACCGGGCGATCGCCCTCGCCGAGACCGAGGGCCCGGAGGCCGGCCTGGCGCTCCTCGCCGCGCTGGACGCGGACACCCGGATGGCCGGCCACCACCGGCTGCTCTCCGTCCGGGCGCACCTGCTGGAGCGGACCGGCGACACGGAGGGGGCGTACGAGCACTACCGGCGCGCCGCCCGGGCCACCGCGAGCCTCGCGGAGCGCCGGTACCTGGAGGCCAGGGCAGCCCGGGTGCGACCGACCGGTTGAGCCGTCTGCCTCCGGGTCGCCCCCGGCTACCCGGTCTTCCGCATCACGGGCAGCTGAACACCCCTGCCGGACGGGGGCGTTCGTACCGGAAGGGAGGAACTACGGTGAGTCACCGGGCCCTTCTTGCTCCCGAATCGTTGTCCACGGCGGCAGACCAGCCGAGGACAACCACCGGAGGTTCCCCATGAGGGACGAGCCCGAAGCGACGGACGAACCCGAGAAGACGGACGAGATCGTGACGATCGACGGATACGAGATCGTCGACGGGGTCGAGACGATCGACGGGATCGAGATCCCGCCGTACCGCAGCTACACCTGGGACGGCGAGGAGGGGGCCGTCCACATCGTCCTCTACCCGGGCGAGGAGGAGGCCGACGAGGAGCGCAAGGCCGAGTTCCGGGCGAGGGGCGTCCGGATGCTGGCCGACCTGAACGCCGAGCGGGAGGCGGAGCACACCCCGCCGTTCCCCGGCCTGCGGACCCTGCGCCTGATCCACGGTGAGGGCCACGCCTGAGCCACCCGCTCCCGCC
>NZ_JBHVET010000251.1:0-10603 GCF_042802135.1 Kitasatospora sp. NPDC057512 | reverse complement strand
CGCGGGGCCCGCTCCGGCAGGAGCAGGTCCCGGCAGGCCCGCGCTACGGCCGGACCGCCACCGCCTTGAAGAAGGTGTAGTGGAACGTCCCGCCCGGCTCGGCCGCGCGGCGCAGCTCCGCGATGCCCCGGTCGAAGGCCTCCGGGGTGCTCAGTCCGGCCTCCAGCGCCTCGGCCCGGACGGCCTCGACCATCGCGACGAAGGTCCGGCGGGTGAAGCCCTCCACCAGGGCCGGCCGGGCGTCGTCGGCGTAGACCGTGCGCGGGCGGACCGTCACCCGCGCGAACCCGGCCTCCGTCAGCAGCGGGTGGAGGCGGCGGCCGAGCAGGCCGTCGCCGCCCGCCCGGGCCTGCAGCCGGACCAGGTGGTCGACGGTGCGGCGGGCCGCCGGGGTCTCCGGGTGGAAGAACGCCGAGCCGTGGTCGCCCTCGATCACCGTGATCGTCCCGCCCGGCCGCAGCACCCGGCGCAGCGCCGCCAGCCCGGCCGCGGGGTCGGGCAGGTGCTCCAGCACGAAGCACAGGAAGACGTGGTCGAAGGAGCCGTCCGGGAACGGCAGTCGGTGGAGGTCGCCGTGGTGCCAGGTGACGTCCGCGGCGGGCGCCTGCGCGGCCACCCGGGAGCGGGCCCGGGCCAGCGAGTCCGCCGAGAGGTCGGCCGCCGTCAGCCGCACCCCGGGACTGGCGGCCAGCAGGTGCACGGTCTGCGCTCCCACCCCGCAGCCGGCCTCCAGCACCCGGCTGCCCGCGGGGTAGGCCGTGCCCGCGTGCAGCAGGTCGGCGAGGGTGTCGGCCTGGTCGCCGAGGCGCCGGGCCTCGGTCTGCGAGTAGCCGTGGACGTAGTCGGGGCCGTGGTCGGGGCCGTAGGCGGGTCCGTGGTCGGGGCCGTGCTCCGGCGCCGCCGCGTTCGCGGGCGCCGTCGTTTCCGTGGTCATGGCCCCACCCTCGCCGCCACTATGGTCCGGTGAACAGGTCCAAAGCCACGGCATCCGACCGGTCCAAAGAGGCCGGCGCCGACTTCCTCCAGCTCGACACCGCCGACGCCCCGCCCGGCGGCCTCACCGACTGGCTCGCCCGCCGGCTGCGCGAGGCCGTCGCCGACGGGCGGCTCCCGGTCGGGGCCCGGCTGCCCGCCAGCCGGGTCCTGGCGGCCGAACTCGGCATCTCCCGTGGGGTGGTGACCGACGCCTACCAGCGCCTCGCCGAGGAGGGGCAGGTCGCCGGCCGCGGTCGGGGCGGCACGGTCGTGGTCGCGGCCACCGCCGCCGCCACCGCCGCACCGGACACGGTTGCCGATCCACCGGAGGAGCGACTCCGCCCGGTACCCGCGCTCTTCCGGGACGACCCCGACCCCGACGTCTTCGACCGGCTGCGCGGCGCCCCCGCCAGGATCGACCTCACCCCCGGCGTGCCCGACCTCGCGGCCTTCCCCCGCGCCGCCTGGCTGCGCGCCGAACGGGCCGTCCTCGACGGCCTCGCCGCGTCCGACCTCGGCTACGGCGACGTGCGCGGCACCCCGGCCCTGCGCCGGGCCGTCGCCCACTGGCTGGCCCGCAACCGGGGCATCCGCGCCGACCCGGACGAGGTGCTGATCGTCGCCGGTACGGCCCAGGCGCTCGCCCTGCTCGGCCGCGCGCTCGGACGGGTGGGCATCGACGAGGTCGCGGTGGAGGACCCGGGCTCGGTCGGCGTCCGGCAGCACCTCGCCCACTGGCTCGTCGCCACCCCGCCCGTCCCGGTCGACGCCGAGGGAGTCCGGGTCGACGCGCTGCGCGCCACCGGCGCCCCGGCCGTCCTGCTCACCCCGGCCCACCAGTTCCCGACCGGCGTCGTGCTCGGCGGCGAACGGCGCCGCGAACTGTTGCGCTGGGCGACGGAGGGCGGCCTGGTCATCGAGGACGACTACGACGCCGAGCACCGCTACGACCGTCCGCCCGTCCCGGCCCTGCGGGCCGTCCTGCCGGAGCGGGTCTGCTACGCGGGCAGCGTCTCCAAGCTGCTCGCCCCCGCGCTGCGCACCGGCTGGCTGCTGGTCCCGGAGCGGCTGCGGGACGCCGTCCTGGACGCCAAGCGGTTCGCCGACCTCGGGAACCCGGTGCTGCCCCAGCTGGTCCTCGCCCGGCTGATGGAGTCCGGCGACCTCGACCGCCACCTGCGGCTGCTGCGCCGCCGCCACCGCCGCCGCCGGGACGCGATGATCGCCGCGATCCGTACCCACCTGCCGGGAGCCACCGTGCACGGCGCGGCGGCCGGCCTCCACCTGATGCTGACGCTCCCGGAGGGATGCGGCCGCACCGGTACGGGGTTGGCCGCCGCCGCCCTGGCCGAGGGGGTCAAGGTGCAGCCGCTGTCCTGGCACGCCCGGCTGCCGTACCCGCCCGGCCTGGTCCTCGGCTACGCGGCGGGCTCGGTCTCCGAGATCGCCGAGGGCGTGGCCGTCCTGGGACGGCTGGTCCGCAGGAGGGCCTCACCTTGGGGAGATTGAGTCGGATTATCGGATGAATACGATGGATGGGGGAATGCCGCGCCGCACCCCTGGGTACGTTGACATGCCGAAGTCACCTGTCGACCGGGAGGCGTGATGGGCCTGTTCCGAAGTGTCGCCCAGTTCGGGGTGGTGCTGGCCGTCATGGGAGCCGCGCTCGGGCCGGTGCCGCTCGGCTCGCCCGCCCCGCCGCGCGGTGCCCCGAGCGCTCCGGGTGTCCCGGGCGCACCGGACGAGAGGACCGCGGCGATGGCCGGCCTGGAGCAGGAGGACTCCCGGGTGCTCGCCGGGCGGCGGGTCGTGCTGTCGTACCCGGGCCCGATACCGTCGGCCACGACGCTCCAGGCGATCCGGGAGGGCCGGGCCGCCGGGGTGATCCTGTTCGGTGAGAACATCACCAGCCCGGAACAACTCGCGGAGGCGGTCGCCGAGTTGAAGCAGGCCGCAGCCGAGGCACCGCATCCGCGCCCGCTGCTGCTGATGACCGACCAGGAGGGCGGCAAGGTCCGCCGGCTGCCCGGTGCGCCCGAACTCTCCGCCCGCCGCGTCGGGTTGGCGGCGAACCCGGTCGCCGCGGCGGCCGAGTCCGGGGCAGGCGCCGCCCGGACCCTCACCGGCGCCGGGCTGAACCTCAACCTCGCCCCGGTGCTCGACGTCTACGACACGCCGGACAACTTCATCGACCACTCCGAGCGCTCCTTCGGCCAGGACCCGGCCAAGGTGGCGGAGTTGGGCAGCGCCTTCCTCACCGCCCAGCAGGGGTTCGGCGTGGCCGCGACCGCCAAGCACTTCCCCGGCCTCGGCGCCGCGCCCCGGGGTGCGAACACCGACGCGGGACCGGTCACCCTGAACGTCCCGCTGTCGCAGCTCCGCTCCCGCGGCGAGGCCCCGTACCGGGCGGCGATCGCGGCGGGCGTGCGCCTGGTGATGGCCTCCTGGGCGATCTACCCGGCGCTGGACCCGGACCACCCGGCCGGGTTCTCGCACGCGATCATCCAGGGCGAGCTGCGCGGCCGGCTCGGCTTCGACGGCGTGACCGTCACCGACGCCATGGAGGCCGACGCGCTCGCCCCGTACGGCGGCCCCGGTGACCGCGCGCTGGCCGCCGCCGCGGCCGGGATGGACCTGATGCTCTGCTCCGGGCGCGACCCCCGGCAGGGCGAGGAGGCCACCGAGGCGCTGGCCGCCGCCCTGGACGACGGCCGCCTGGACCGGCACGCCTTCGGCGAGGCGGTGGCCCGGGTCGACGCCCTGCGCGGCTCGCTGGGCTGAGCCGGCGGCGGTTCGGCGTCGGTTCGGAAGCGGCTTCGGGGGCGGTTTCGGAGGCGGTTCCGGGGGCGTTCGGAAACGGTTCACCCGGGCTCCACGCGGGCGTCCCCTGGGCAGGGGCGCCCGTTCGACTGTCCGGCGCTGATTGCGCCATCGAAGGTTCAGTTTCGGTCGACACCTGACTTCCCAGGGTAAATACGCCTCATGGCCAAGGAATCACATGTCAAAGTTTCTGTCGTGGGCCTATGAAATGTCATATGTACCACGTCACCTGTTCCCAGTCCGTCCTCATACCCTCCGAAGGAGGAGGCACCGATGAACCGCATGAGTCGCGCCACCTGGATCGCCGCCGGCGCCGTCACCCTGCTCGCGGCCCCCGTGCCGGCCCTCGCCGCGACCCCGGCCGCCACCACCGCCGCCGCCACCGTCACCACCTGCGGCTACTCCAGCCTGCAGGCCGGCCTGGCCACCTACGCCTGCGCCGACGTGACGGGTGACAGCGTCGCGGTCTACGGGAAGATCGGCCTGGCCGGCCCGCCGTCCCCGGGCACCCCGTGGCCGCCGGCGCCGAAGGAGCTGGTGACCCACCTGTCGGCCAACGTGACCGGCGGGGCCTCGCTCGGCACCGTGAACGGCCGCACCGTGTTCCAGGTCTCCACCGTGCGGGTCGACGGCATTTCCAGCACGGTGCCGTGCGGGTCCACCGTGCACGTCTCCTTCGACGTCGAGGGCTTCTGGAGTGGGCAGGTCCCGGCCACCGTGGAAGTGCCTGTAGTCTGCTGACGTCTCATCACCATGACTGCCGAGCCCGGGAGTTGGCAGCGTCCCGGGCTCGGCTTTCGCATGCCCCGACCCGATCGCGACCGCACGGCGGAGCGCCCGGTCGGGGCCTGCCGGGTCCCGGCGCACCCCGGCGCCGCACGGTGACGACTTGAAGAAATCTTCATCTGTCGCGATGATGCCTACCGGCCGCGGCGGCGATCCCCGCCCGGCCGGACGACCACCCGACCGGACCCGAGGGAGAGCACGGACGATGCCGGTGCCGCTGTACCAGGCCAAGGCGGAGTTCTTCCGCACCCTCGGCCACCCCGTGCGGATCCGGGTCCTGGAACTGCTCCAGGACGGCCCCCGGCCGGTGCGCGAGCTGCTGGCGGAGATCGAGGTCGAGCCGTCCAACCTCTCCCAGCAGCTCGCGGTGCTGCGCCGCACCCAGCTGGTCACGGCGACCCGTGAGGGCAACACCGTGGTGTACGCGCTCAGCACCCCGGACGTCGCCGAGCTGCTGCGCGCGGCCCGCCGGATCCTGACCGAGCTGATCACCGACCAGGGCGCGCTGCTCACCGAGCTGCGCGCCCCCGGCGGTCGGCCCCGCTGAGCCGCGCCCGGCCCGTCCGCCCGATCCGAGGAGAAGCACCACCATGAGCGCCAGCACGAGCGACGACAGCACGACCGAGGGCACCACGACCGAGGGCAGTACGAGCGGGGACGGTACGAGCGAGGAGAAGCGGCGCCGCAAGGCGATGCTGATCCGCGCGGGCGTCTACATCTTCGCCACCCACCTGTTCGCCGGTTTCGTGCTGCTGCTGTTCGCTCTCGGCGGTCGGAAGTAGCGCTCCGGGACCGGGCCGCTCACCGGCGCGCCTCCCGGTCCCGCACGCGGTAGCGGTGGCTGGTGCTGGTCCAGGCCTGCACGCCGGCGACCAGCTCCCGGGTGCCGTCCAGGTACCAGCGCCCGGCCGGGTGGCTGCGCAGCAGGTCGCGGCGGATTTCCTCGCTCTCCTGCTGCAGCCGCGCCACCCGGGTGCGCACCGCGTGGACCGCCCGGTCGCGGGTGCAGCCGTGGGCCCGCTCGAGGGTGAGCACGGTGTTGAACGCCGTCCCGCCCTGCCGCTCCTCGCGCTTCAGCGAGTAGAGGTCGTTGATCAGCGTGGCGGCGTCGGCGGTGTTGGCGCGCAGCCGGTGCAGCGCGGGCTCCGCGTGCAGCGCGGCCGGGGCGTCGGTGCCGTGGACCCGTTCCAGTATGTTCATGAACGGGTAGAGACAACTGCCGTGCCGGCGCAGCCACATGGTGTCCGTCAGGTCGAGGCCGAGGGCGGGCACGGTGCCGCGGGCGCGGTGCTCGGCCTCGGCGGGGAAGGTGGCCAGGCAGGCCCGCCATTCCCGGGCCGCCCGGGCGCGCCACTCGGGGGACATCGAGGCGGTCTGGCGCTCCCACAACTCCCTCCAGGAGAGCAGTAGTCGACTTTCGGAAGGGCTCCCGCCGCGGGCGCCGTCGAGGACCGCGACCAGCGGATCGACCACGGCGCGGGCCTGGACGGGGTGGCGGCCCGGCGGGCCGTCGAAACGGTCGTCCAGGATGGTGAACCAGCCCAGCATGTCCACCAGGAGGTCGAGTTCGGCGCCCCGGGCGCGGGGGTAGGCGAAGCCGATCAGCTCGTGCAGCGCGTACGCCCGGTAGCGGGGCAGCTCCGACGGGGTGAGCAGGCCGCGGCGGACCGCCCAGTCGGCGTGCCGGTCGGCGGCGAGGAGCAGGTCGGCGCGCGACCGGAGGTCCGACGGAGCGGCCGTGGTGGCGGGGTCGGCGGGGGCGGTCGCACGGCCGGCGCCGGTGAACGGGCACCGGCCCGACGGCGGCTCACCGGGGGAGGAGGGCACTGTGTCCCCCGGTGAGGAGCCGGTATCACCCTCGCGGGAGGCCGCGGTGGAGCTCCTGCGTGGGGAGCGCGCGCCGCGCGGCGCGAGCCGCACCCGCAGGCCGTGCGCCTGGACCGTCGTCCAGACCACCTCGCGGGCCCGCGCGCCCGGCACCGCCACCGGCCGCCAGCGCCGCAGGATCGCCGCGGCCGCGACGGTCAGCTCCGCCCAGGCGAAGGCCTCGCCGATGCACTTGTGCTTGCCCGCCCCGAACGGCAGGAAGGACGGCCGCCCGGTGCCGCCGCCGTCCTGCCAGCGCTCGGGCCGGAAGCTCAGCGGCTCCGGGTAGCGCACCGGGTCGCGGTGCAGCGCGGTGAGGCTGTACAGCAGCTCGGTGCCGGCCGGGACGCGGTACGGGCCGAGCTCGACCGGCACCTGGGCGGTGCGCATCAGGAAGGCGTTCGGCGCGTGCAGCCGCACCACCTCCTGGGTGACGCTGCGGGTGTAGGTGAGCCGGGCCAGCGCCTCGGGGGTGGGGACGGCGCCCGCGGGCAGGTGCTCGTCCAGCTCGGCGAGGATCCGGGCCTCCACCTCGGGGTGGCGCAGCAGCTCGTCCAGCAGCCAGGTGAGCGTGGTGGAGACGGTCTCGGTGCCCGCGCCGAACATGGCGATCGCCTCGGACCGCACGTCGGCCTCGGTGAGCGGGCACCCGCTGGCCGGGTCGGTCGCGGCGCGCAGCAGGGCGGGCAGGGTGCGGCGGCCCTCCTCGGCGCCCGCGGCGCGGCCGTTGACGGCCTGGTCGACCACCCGGTTGAGCACCCGCACGGCGTCGTCGAAGCGCCGGTTGACGGGCAGCGGCAGCCGGGCGAGCGCCGGGTTCGGGTAGAGGGACTGGACGATCTGGCCCTTCACCAGGTCCGGCAGCGCCCGGTGGAAGGCGACGGTGGCGTCCTCGCTGAGCCGGGCGTCGAACAGCGTGCGGGTGACGATCTCCAGCGCCAGGTGGTTCATCTCCTTGGCCACGTCGAGGACCTGCCCGGGGCGCCAGCGCCCGGCCCGCTCCTCGGTGACCTGCTGCATCACGGCCAGGTACTCGCCCATCCGGTCCGGGCCGAAGGCCGGCTGGATGATCCGGCGGCGGTCCCGGTGGGCCTGGCCCTCGGACATCAGCAGGCCGTCGCCGAAGGCCGTCTTGAGGGTGTCCTGGACGGCTCCGCGCGGGCAGTCGTGGGCCAGTGCGACGAGCAGGGTGTGGACCAGCCGGGCGTCGGTGACCACGCAGACGGTGCGCGGTCCGAGGCGGATGCGGACCACCCCGCCGTGGCGGGAGAGCGAACCGAGGAAGCCGAGCGGGTCGCGCAGCAGGGCACCGGCGTGCCCGAGGCCGGGCAGGGCGCCGGGGGCCAACGGCGGGACGGCGGCGCGGGTCAGCGGGGACGGGCGGGGTGCGGTTCTCGGCGGGACGATCAGCTTCCGCGTCTCGGTCAGCAGGGACATGACACTACCTCTCACCAGAGGGGCCGGTGCGGGCGATGCCGGGTGGCAGCGGCGGGCCGGCCGGGAGCCGGGGGACCGCCCAGCGCGGGCCCCGCGCGCGCCCCCGGCGGGAGGGCGCACGTTGGACAAACGCGCCGGTTTCCCGAGCGTTGCGCCGAATGTGCGGGGATCACTCCAACGGCCGAGTGGATCGACCCTTTCGTGCGTGCTCGAAACTCGGTGTTGACCTGCGCCGATGCGACCGCCCGGGCGGTCGGCGGCCGGCCCGCGGGGCAGGGTCTTTGGACCCTCGCCGCACGGGCGTACGAGGGACAGCATGGATGCGAAGAAGGAGGAACCTGATGACCCGTCTGCGCCACCGGCCGGCCCTCGACGTCCGGGTGGAGATCCGCGGCGAGCTGCCCCGCGAGGACGCCGAGTACGCCCGGGCCCGGGCACTGGCCACCGCCGCGGCGCTCGGCCCCGACGCCCACGCGCTGCGACTGCGGCTGACCCGCTCGCGAAACCGCTCGGTGACCCGGCCCGCGCTGGCCCAGGCGGACGTCGAGCTGGCGGGAGCCGGCCCGGTCCGGGTGCAGCTGGCCACCGGCACCGCGCGGGAGTCCGTCGACCTGGTGCTCGGCACGCTGGCCGGCCGGGCCGTCCGGCTGCGCGAACAGGGCGACATCGGCTTCGCCGTCGCGTACGAGAGCGCCTACCGCCCGCAGTTCGCCGACCGTCCGCTCGCCCAGCGGCGGATCGCCCGGCACAAGGCGGTCGTGCTCGCCCGCCGCGGCCCCGAACAGGCCGTGCTCGAACTGCTCGCCCTCGACCGGCGGTTCCACCTCTTCGCGGACGCCGCGACCGGGCGGGACGGCCTGGTGCACCGCTGCACGCCGGGCGGCACGGTGGAGCTGTGCGCCGCGGGCACCAGCGCGATGCCCCCGCTCGACCTCGCCGAGGCGGCCCGCCGGCTCTGGCTCACCGGCCGCCCGTTCGTCGGCTGGACCGACCCCGGCGACCACCGGGCCCGGGTGCTCTACCGCCGCTTCGACGGCCACTACGGCCTGATAGCGCCGGTATCGGACGGCCGGATCGGGGCAGGAACCCTGTCGGCACAGGACTGACACCACGACCCGACGACCACACCACCAACTCTCCACGACAGGGGCCGGGACCATGGACTGCGACGAGGTCATGCTGACCGTCCGGATCACCGCCGCCGAGCGCGCCCTGCTGCGCGAGCTCGCGCGCGGGCACGGCGGCGACGTCTCCGACGTGGCGGTGGACGGGCTGCTGGAGGTCATCCCCGCGCTGCACGACGACGCCTGCGTCCTGCCGCTGCTACGCGTTCTGGCCAGACCGGCGCCGTTCGCGCTCACCCTGTGGCTGCCCGCCGCGGTCGCGGACCTGCTGCCGCTGCTCGGCGAGCGGCTGGTGCGGACCGGCGGCCCCGCGGCCGGGCCGGCCAGCGCCGCGCTCTCGGCGGCCCTGCGGCTCTGGCTCGGCGGGGACCGCGTCGTCCTGGCGGCCGGGCTGGCCCGGCTGCACGGGGGCTGCGGCATCGGCACGGCGGCGGTGCGGCCCTGGGCGGGCGCGGCGGCCTTCGGGGCGGAGCCGGTGAAGGCCGCGGCCTGACCGTTCGCCGGGTCCGACCGTCCGCAGAGCTGACGGCGCATCGGATCTGACGGTGCGTCGGTCCTGACAGTGCGTCGCGCACCGGCTGGCGATGGCATGTCCGGGGCGGAAAATCCGCTGGTCAGAGCACTGGTCAGCACCTGTCGACGGGTCTAGCATTCCGTCACGGCCGACGGAGTCGCACGCCCCGGGACTCCGGCCGGGTGGCCGCCACCACCTCCTGCCGGGGAGCGCGCGCCCCCCTGCTCGCGCTCCCCGGCTCCGCCCTGTGCGATTCCCTTCCGCCCGGGCCGCACCGCCTCGGCGTCCCCCGGCGACCACTCGATCGAACGGCCCGGGGATTTTCGCAAGAGGTTTCTGTTATTCCCGCTCGCCCCTCCCGCTCTCCGGAGTGTCGGAAGGCCCGCGCCCCTCCGCCGCAGGGGCTCGGGCCGTCGCGCGAGGAGAGGAACGCGATGGGACACCGGAGCAGCGGGCCGCGCCGACGCCGCCGGCCCACCCGCAGGGCGCCCTGGCCGCCGCGACCTCGCCCCCGGCCCCGCCCCCGACCCCGGGGAGGACCGGCTCCCGAGGTGGCCATCAGTCAGATCACGCCGAATTCCGCCGGCTTGAGCCGCCGTGCCGTGCTTGGCGGTTCGGCGGTCCCGGGTCGGAGCGCCGCCCGACCGCGGCGCCCCCGAGCGGCCGCGCGGACGTGTCAACTCGCCACTGAAATAGGCGGGTTCACCCTCGATACGGACGGCGGTCGGAGCCTCCGTGGTCGAACGGCGGCCTCCCTTACCAGAACTGTTCGTTCGCTGAAGTCCTCGTGAGCCGAACGGGGTAAGGCTGTTCCTGTGAGCCCGTAAAACCGGTCGGCCCGTACGCCGGCCGAGCCCTCCGACCCGAGCCGCCGCCGCCCGCGGGCCCCAAGACCCGCAGGCCCGAAGGTCCGTCGCGCCGGGACCGGCCGCCGCCCACCCAGTGGCGGGCCGTTCCCGGCGCCGGCCGTTCCCAGCGTCCCTGCCCCCACACCGCCCCGAGGACCCTCCCGTATGCGAACCCCCCCCCCCCGCAGCGCCCGCGCCCGCCCCCCGGCCGCCCTGCGCGCCGCCGCCGCACC